>JAJXWG010000016.1:7450-15556 GCA_021781695.1 Pseudomonadota bacterium | reverse complement strand
GAGCATGCTGCCAAACACCTGCTCGATCTGCCGCGTTCCAATCAGATGGGGGGAGAGCAGGATTTTCTCTGCGGTAGCAAACAGGGGATCAGATGGGCTCATGTGTGAATTTCGGTTGTTAATGGTTTACAGCATCAGAAGCAATTGTGCATTGTAAGTTCAATCACTGGCTTTCTTCGCAGCTATACAGCGCGCGATGTTCGAGCGCTGGCAATCCGGTGCGCAGGCTTGCCTGATAGCTCGGGTTGACTTCAGCGATCACGACGCCCGAGCCGCGCGGCAGCCTGTCCAGCACACGCCCCCATGGGCCGATGATCATGCTGTTGCCGTGCGTCTCGCGTCCGTTGACATGATATCCTCCCTGGGCGGATGCGATCACATAGGCGAGATTTTCAATCGCGCGAGCTCTGACCAGCACTTCCCAGTGCATCTTGCCCGTGGTCTCGGTGAAGGCGGAAGGCAGCACGATGATGTCCACGTCTTTCATGGCGCGGAATAATTCGGGGAAGCGGAGGTCGTAACAGATGGCAAGGCCGATGCGGCCGAAAGGGCTGTCCACCACCACCACCTTGCTGCCGGGCTCTATGGTCATCGCCTCATCATAGCTTTCATTGCCCAGTGCCAGACTGAACAGATGTATCTTGTCGTAACGCGCGACCTGCGCGCCCTTGTCGTCAAACACCAGGCAGCTGTTTTTCACCTTGTGCGGCACGCTTGCTGCGAGCGGGATGGAGCCGCCCACCAGCCAGATTTTGTGCCGGCGTGCGGTTTGGCTCAGGAAGTTCTGGATGGGGCCTTCGCCTTCCTGTTCTTTCACCTTGAGCTTGTCTTCTTCGCTCATGCCCATGATCGCGAAAAATTCCGGCAGTACCACGAGTTTCGCTCCCTGTTCGGCTGCCTTAGCAATCAGGCGTTCAGCTTCCTTCAGGTTGCCTGACACGAGGGGGCCGGAAGCCATCTGTATCGCGGCGACCTTGAAGGTGTTGCTCTGTGATGTGTCTGACATGACGTATCCTGTGTTATTTTTTCGGAGCATTGGCTGGCGTTCCCAGCACTTTGACCGGCTTCTCGCCAACCTTGACGACGCTGGGGTTGGTCCAGGTTCCGCTTACATTGTATTCAAAAGACATCAACTTATCGAGCGGGTTTCCCAGCACCTTGCTGACGATGAAGGTGCCTATCCCGACTACAGGGCCCGCGGCAAATGCGCTCAGCGTGGAAATGCTGGCTCCCAGGGTTGGCAGAATGGCGATGTGCAGGTCCTGCGTTTCGTCGTTCAGATTGACAGATCCTTTCATTATCACCTTTGCAGAAGAACCGTCTATGTGCAGGTCATCCGTCTGCATCACGCCGTGCCTGATCGTGGCATTGCCGTTGATGTTGTCGAATTCGAAGCCCGAGCTGAACACGTCGGTGAAGTCCAGCGCGATGCGTTTGGGAAGCTCCTGCAGGCTCAGTATACCAAGCAGCTTGCCAAAGCCGGGATCCATCTTCAGGAACTGTCCTTTTCCGGTGTCGAGCTTGAGCGTGCCATCCAGTGTGGCGTAATTGAAGTCGTCTGGCTGCCCATTCCAGTTCAGGTTGGCGGTCAGCTTGCCGCTGCCGTTCTTGACTGTATTGGGATAGCCGGAGCGCGCCAGTATTTTTCCGGCATTGGATATGTCCACAAGCAAGTTGACCTGGGTCTGAGTGTTGCGCCAGTAGCCATCTCCGGTGACGCTGCCGTCCGGGTTGGTGATGCGAAGGCGACGCAGCCGCCAGTCCGGCCCTTCAGGAAATCCGACCAGTTCGAAGTGGCCGATATCCTTGCCCTTGTAAAGCAGGTCCTCGATGGCGATCTCCATCGCGGGAAGCTGGTGCGGCGCGACGGGATTGGCTGCGTGCTCAGCCTTGGGTGTCGCAGGTTTTTCACCGGCAAGGTAAAGGTTGCGCAGATGCGCAATCAGTTTTCCTTTTCCGCCATAGCCTTGCGGTTGCCAGACGACTTCACCGTTCGACTGCCCGCCTGACAGATGCGCTGCCAGGCTGTCCCCGCGTTTTGTTGCATTGATTTGCAGGTCATCGATAAACAGTCCGAAGCCCGACAGTTTGTCTATGTGAAGGCTGGCTCCGGCAATCGGCAAGGATGATCCGCTGCCGGCTCCCAGATCGTCCCAGCCTTGCAGGGATAGGGCGGGCAGATTTCCTTTCAGCCAGATGCCTTCGGTCCCTTCGTCCAAACTTTGAGGCGCAGCGTCGCCAAAATTGATGAAGCCTCGTTTGATGACGCTCTCGCCGTTCATGTCTTCGCTGATCAGGCGCGCATTGAACAGTTTCGAAAGCCTTGCGCTGATCATATATTGCCCGGATGCGATGTATTTCCTGTCGATATGCAAAGGCCATATTTCATCCGCGCTTTTGGCAAGCGGTGCGGGCAAGCTGGAACTGATGCCCTGCAGGGTAGAGTTTAGTGTCAGGTTTGCAACTTTCCTGACCACAGAAATATTTGCATCCCATGCGGTATTGCCATGCAGCCGCTTGAGCAGCGGGCTCGTTTCGTTTTCGCGCAATGCATCGAGGTTGACTCTTCCCTGCAGGCTTGCGCGCACAGTGTTGCCTTCGGCAGTTTGCACGCTGAGGCGCGCAGGCCCGCCCAGAATGATCGTTGTCACATTGTCCGCCTTGATGCCCGATTGCGTGAAGGACAGTTCGCCGCGCGTGCTGCGCAGCAGTGGTGCGCCGTGGCCCAGGTCGATATCGCTGTTCTGCACTTTAAGCAGTCCGGCTACGGTCGGCGGCTTGTTCAGGGAAAGCGGAATCTGTGCGGACAGTCCCAACTGCCCATCGCCGCTGGCCTTGATGTCGTCGGTGAAGCCATCGATGTAACCGCGCACCGGGCTTTGCTGCACGAATTGCAGAAATGCGCTGTTCGTGGCGTCTGCGCGCCCTTCGATTTGAAGCGGGATATCTGCATGCAGCATGTCGGGCAGGGTGACGGACAGGTCGTGTATGTGTGCGCCCAGCATGCTGGCAGTTGGTGCATGCAGTTCCAGCCTGTTGTCGTGTATCAGAAAAGCGCCGGTCAGATTTTCAATCTTGGGCCAGTCGCGTGCGAACTGCATGGACGCATTTTCCGTATGAGCGGTGATCTCGAATGAGGCATCATGTTTTCCGTCCAGCGGAAAGTCGCTCAGATTGCCTTTCAGACGCAGGTGAAAATCCTCGGTGTGGCCGGACAGCAATGCGCTGTTGAGCCAGTCGCTTTCCTTCTGGTGTAGTGCCGCGAGCGGCGTATAGCGGGCAGCGCGCCTGATGTCCCCGCGCGCGAGATTGACGGTCAGATCGATCACGCCGCGCGTGCCAGCCATGGTGCGATAGCTGCCATACGCATTGCCTGCCAGATCGTCGTTGACCGCCGAGATGTTCGCCACGCTGATGCTCATCTCTCCCTTTTCGCGCCGCCAGCTTGCCTGTCCGGTCAGCGTGCCGAACGAAAGCGCCTCGCGCATGATGCCTGGCGCATCGACGGTAAAGTTGCGCGCATTGACGGAGAGATTGCCGCTGCTGTCGCTGCCGTCGATTGACGCGGTCAAGCCGGAGAATCCGGGCAGCTTGCCGACCTGCTGCATGGCGAGATTTTCGAACTGTCCTTTGATCTTGTAACTTTGCAGTTTTTCATCCGCGATCTGCCATTGCACGTCGAGGTCGGTTACCTTGCCGCGTGGCTGGTATGAGTTCAGCTGATCGCGCAATTTTGCATCCAGCGGAAAGAAACCTGCAAGGCTGGTCAGGCTCTCCAGCTGCAACAGGTTGGCACGCAGCTCTCCTTTTGATGGATTCGATTTGTCGGTCGTGCGGAAATAAAAATCGGTAGGCTGCAGCCTGATTCCATTCTTAAGGCTCAAGGACAGTTTGCTTGTGCTCATTTCCCATCCGTCTGCCAACGTTTTCCAGGTGGCACGCCCACGCAGATATTGCACATCCATCTTGGGCAGCTTCTCCGACAGCTGGGTTGTTACGTCGCGCAATGCCATGTCGGCCGTAAACTGATTAAATTTTCCTTTCTTCATGCCCAGCCAGGTCCTCAGCGCGCCACGCCCTTGGCTGAGCTCGGGCGGCAGCGTAAGCCAGGGGCGCCAGGCTAGAAGATCGGTGCGATCGACCTGCACAAACAGTTGCCCGCGCCATTTCCCGGGTTCGCCAAAATTCCTGCCGTGAAAATCACCCCTAACATCCAGCGGCGCGGACACTGCAGGAGGCGGAATCGCGCGCAGGGAAAAGCGGTGATGATTGAAAAGGTTTGCGATGCGCAGGTTAACCTGGGTCAGCACCAGCGGAGGCGCGCCGCGCTGTTCATCCTGCCAGACGATGATCGCATTGCGCACCAGTATGCGCGACTGATGCAGTACCCAGTTCGACAGATCCTGGTTGTTATTGCCTGATTTGACGGCGATGCTGCCGACAAAGATCTGCCCCTGTGCATCGCGTCTGACCAGCAATTCCGGCTGGTCGATCTCAAGGCTGGACAGCCGCAATTGGGCGGTGGGCAGGGACAGCCAGGACACGCTGGCATCGATGTGCGGCAGAAGCAGTGCAGGCTGGCCCCGGCTGTCCAGGATGCGCACATCGGTAAAATTCAGATGGGGCTGCAATCCTTCCCAATCGCCTTTGATCTTGCCTATGCTCACCGGATTGCCCATGGCCGTTGAAATCGAGGCGGCGATCTGACCGTGGAACTGTTCGATATTTGGCAGCAGCCAGTAGCGCAGCGAGACCACGATGATTGCGCATAGCAGGGCGACCGATATCGCTGTCACGATCGCTATGCGCGTCAGCCAGTTTAGGCTGTGCCAGAGCAGACGAACTGGAAGTGATTTGTGCATAGGTTCAGTATTGAGTCGCTAGACGCTAGACGCTGGTTGGCGATTTGGTTTTGACTTAACTAGTGACTAATGTCTAGCTACTGGCGACTGATCGTAGGACAATGCGTATTCTATCGTGAAGCCCTATTTATGAATACCCAAAACTTTGCGCATCCGGCCTTCCCTGATCTGCTGCTAAAGACGCAGTACTGCAGCCGGTACGCCAGACGCATGCTGGATGCCGATCCCGCCTTGCTCGCCTGGTTGCGTGAAAATTACAGCTCGCCTTGTAATGGCGATGAAATTTCGCATCTACTGCAGCAGGAAACTGACCTGCTGGACGAAACCCGGCTTGCTCGCGCGGTGCGCCATCTTCGCAAGCGGGTGATGGTAAAGCTGATACTGCGCGACATCAATGGACTTGGA
Source organism: Pseudomonadota bacterium (assembly GCA_021781695.1). Lineage (GTDB taxonomy): Bacteria > Pseudomonadota > Gammaproteobacteria > Burkholderiales > Gallionellaceae > Gallionella. Next base: position 10,289 of record JAJXWG010000016.1, on the reverse strand, counting down.
GACCTGAATGAAGTGATGCAGGTCATGACTGCATTGGCGGAAGTCGTGCTGCAGCGGGGGCTGGACTGCCTGATGCAGACGCTGAAAATGCAATTCGGGCACCCGGTAGGAGAGGAAAGTCATGCCGCGCAGCAGATGCTGGTCGTCGGGATGGGAAAACTGGGAGGAGGCGAACTCAATGTCTCGTCCGACATCGACCTGATCTTCCTGTATGCCGAAGACGGCGAGACGGATGGAGCGCGCAAGCTGGGCAATCACGAATTCTTCACGAGGCTTGCGCGTCGCCTGATCAATATCGTCAACGAGGCTACGAGTGACGGCTATGTGTTCCGAGTTGACATGCGCCTGAGGCCTTATGGAGAGAGCGGCCCACTGGTGATGAGTTTTGCGGGGCTGGAAGAATACCTCGTAAGCCAGGGGAGAGAGTGGGAACGCTATGCCTGGATCAAGGCGCGCGTGGTCGCGCCCGCTTCCTGTGATTGCGTTGCAGCATTGAACGGGCTGTATCAGCCCTTTGTGTTCAGAAAATATCTGGATTTCAGCGCGATCGATTCGATGCGCAAGCTGCATGCGCAGATTCGCCAGGAAGTGCTGCGTCGCGACAGGCTCAACAACATTAAGCTGGGGCCGGGCGGCATACGCGAGATCGAATTCATAGCCCAGGTCTTCCAGTTGATACGCGGCGGGCGGGATGCCAGGCTGCGCATATTGCCAACGCGGGGCGTGTTGAGGCAGCTGGCCGCGAATGGATTGCTGTCGGCCGAAGTGGTGGCGGATCTTGATGCAGCCTACATTTTCCTGCGCAACCTGGAGCACCGTCTGCAATACCTGGACGACCAGCAGACCCAGGACTTGCCTGAAGGCGAGGAAGACAGGCAGATCATCGCAGAGGCGATGGGTTATGCCGGTTATGCGGCGCTGTTGGCCGACTTGGACAGGCACCGCGCACTGGTGAGCGCGCAATTCGAACAGGTTTTCGCTTCCCCGGATGTCCCGCAGAGCCTGTTGTGGCGCGAGGGCATGAACCTCGAAGAACTCACGAAGGCGCTCGCCAGAACTGGTTTTTCGGCTTTGAGCGCAGAGCGTCTCATGCAGCTGCGCTCCCGGCAGTTGTCCGATGCTGCGAGGCAGCGGGTGGATGTGCTGATCCCGCAGTTCATCGCGCTGTCTTCCGAGTCCAATGATCCCGATGCAACGCTCGCAAGATTCCTTGATCTGCTGGATGCGATCATGCGCCGCGTTTCCTATCTCGCCTTTCTCGCGGAATATCCCGAAGCGCTTAAAAGGCTGGCCCGGCTGCTCTCGGCAAGCAGCTGGGCTGCGAGTTATCTTGCGCAGCACCCGGCGCTGTTTGACGAGCTTTTGGATGCTCGCGAATTCTACCAGCCGCCATCCTGGCACGAGATCGGGCTTGATCTGGAGACGAGGCTTTTGGGGCTGGATATGGAGAGGCAGCTCGACGTGCTGCACCAGGTCCAGCAGGAGCAGGTGTTCTATTTGCTTGCGATGGATCTGCAGGGACTTTTGCCGCTGGAAAAGTTAAGCGACCATCTGAGCGATCTGGCGGACATGATCCTGGAACATGTGCTGAAGCTGTGCTGGTCTGTTGCGCGCAAAAAACATGTGCAGCAGCCGCGCTTTGCGATCATCGCCTATGGCAAGTTGGGCGGACGGGAAATGGGTTATGCATCCGACCTCGACATGGTGTTCCTGTATGATGACGATCATCCCGATGCGCAGGAAAACTATGCCAGGCTGGGGCAGAGCATCAACGCGATGCTTGGCAGCTACACGGCATCGGGGCGCTTATATGAAACCGATCTGCGCCTGCGTCCGAACGGGGCGAGCGGTCTTCTGGTGAGCTCTGTTGCGGCATTCAGAGACTATCAGCTCAATCATGCCTGGGTGTGGGAGCATCAGGCACTGACCCGTGCGCGCTTCAGTGCGGGCGACAAAAAGGTGGGCTATGCATTCGAGGGTATCAGGCGCCAGGTGCTCATGCTGCAGCGAGAGACTGAAAAATTGCGCGTAGAGATCGTCAGGATGCGGCAGAAGATGCACGAGGGGCACCCCAATCACAGCGCGCTTTTCGACATCAAGCACGACAGCGGCGGCATGGTGGACATCGAGTTCATGGTGCAGTATCTGGTTCTGGTTCATGCCCATCAGCACCCTGAACTGGTCGCGAATGTGGGAAATCTGGCGCTTCTGAGAATGGCGGCGGAACTCGGTCTGATCGATGTTGCGCTTGCCGAAAAGGTGCGCGATCTTTACCGCACACTGCGCAGGATACAGCACAGCATGCGGCTCAACGATGTTTCGCCATGCCGCATCGCGCCCGATGAAATCGACATAAGCGCGTGCCTGAAACTGTGGGAGGAATTGTTTGGCGCTGCTATTTTCCTCGCTTTTCCAGCTCCTCCCAGCGCGCCATGATGGACGTCATCTCTTCTTCGATATCGTCGTTGCGCGCCTGCAACTGCTTTGCGCGCTTTGCATCGTTTCTGAACAGCGTGCCGTCGGCAAGCTGTGCTGCGACGGCTATCTGTTCCTGTTCCAATGCCTCGATGCGTTTTGGCAATTCCTCAAGCTCGCGCGCATCCTTGTAACTCAGTTTGTCCGCTGCTTTTGGTTTCTCGGCGGGTGCAGGGCGGGGCGGTGGTGCGGATTTGGCAGGCGCAGCCGTTTCCTGGAATTTCTTGACCCTCACCCAGTCCTCATAGCCGCCCACGTATTCGACAAGCTTTCCTTCCCCTTCGAAGGCGATCACCTGGGTCACCACGTTGTCCAGAAAGGCCCTGTCGTGGCTTACCAGAAACAGTGTGCCGTCATAGTTGGC
>JAJXWG010000016.1:0-7350 GCA_021781695.1 Pseudomonadota bacterium | reverse complement strand
TGGCGTATCCAGACTTCCTCCTGTGCCAGAACCTTGTCGAACTTGGCGTTCACCACGGCCTCATCACTCAGCATGCGCTCCTTGATCGCAAGATAGGCGCTGAAGTTGCCGGGGAAGCCTGCGAGCTTGCCGCGGTCGAGCTCCACGATACGCGTTGCGACATTGTCAAGAAAGCGTCTGTCATGGGTGACGAACAGCACACTGCCGGCAAAGCTGTTCAGCAGGCCTTCCAGCCATTCGATGGAAGCGAAATCCAGATGATTGGTGGGCTCGTCGAGTATCAGCACATCGGGCTCGGCGACCAAAGCCTGCGCCAGCGCCACGCGCTTTCTCTGTCCGCCTGAAAGGTTGCCGACACGCTTGTCAGGATCGAGGTCCAGCTTTGCGATCGCGGTCTCGATGCGCGCCTGCACGGACCAGCCGTCCTGCGCTTCGAGCGCAGTCTGCAGGCGCTGCATCTCTTCGAGCAGCCTGTCGTAATCGGCATCAGGCTCGCCTAATTGATGGGAGACATGGTGGTAGTCGTGCAGGAGTTTTTGCAGTTTTCCAAGCCCCTTGGCCACCGCATCGAACACGCTGTCGTCCGGATCGAGCACGGGTTCCTGGCTTACATAGCAGATGCGCGCGGAGGGCTGGCGCCATACCAGCCCGTCATCGAGCGTTGCCTGGCCTGCCAGCACGCGCATCATGCTGGATTTTCCGCCGCCGTTGCGTCCGATGAGTCCTACGCGTTCGCCCTCGTCGAGTTGAAAGTCAGCATGGTCGAGCAGGGCTACGTGACCGAAGGCAAGGCAGGCTTTGTCCAGTGATATGAATGGCATGGTATGAGAGTTCAGGTTTTTGAAGGTTTTTCTTCTGCGATCAGATTCTTCAGGTCGTTGATGATTTCGACGGAATGGCGCGATGTGTTCACGCTCAAGTATACGCGGCTGATCCTGCCTTGAGGGTCGATCAGGAAGGTATAGCGCTTGGCAATCTTGACGAGACCAAGATTGAGCATCGCGCCATAGCTTGCCGCCACCTTGCCGTCACTGTCGGCAAGCAGAGGGAAGGGCAGGTGATATTTTTTTGCAAACTCGGCATGATTGTCGGTGTTGTCGATGCTTACCCCGACCACCTGTGCGTCCATCTGCTTCAACTGGCTCAGGTCGTCGCGAAATTTGCATGCCTCTTCGGTGCAGCCTGGCGTGTCGTCCTTGGGATAAAAATACAGCACCAGATATTTGCCGCGAAACTCCGCAAGGTCGTGTTGCTTGCCGTGCTGGTCCGGCAGGCTGAAATCGGGAGCCATCTGCCCCGCTTCAGGCAGGTCGGCCGCCAGTGTCGCGCGAGCAACGAACAGAACAACAACCGCAGTTGCGATGACGATCAGCCATTTCATGGTGGACTCCCTTGTGAATTGATTTGCGATAATCTGACATGATACCAGCCAGAGGGTTCAGATTGCGGAACATTTCCGGTAGAATACACGGGTTGTCCCCGTAGTTAAATGGATATAACCGCCCCCTCCTAAGGGGCAATTACAGGTTCGATTCCTGTCGAGGACACCAAAGAACAATTCAGACGCATCTAAAGCAACCCACGAAGCCCGCATAAATACTAAGTTTGTGCGGGTTTTTTGTTTCAGGCCGTACAATCTCATTCATTGCAATTGGGGGCATCTTGGGGGCATAATTGGGGGCATGAGCTTGTGGAGTTGTTTTTTATGCCCCCAGATGGCTAAAAAAACCAGAATAAACAATGTCTTTGTTATTCACATTTATGCCCCCAGCGGAGGTGATACACCATGAAACTGACCGACACAGCAATCAGGAAGGCGAAGCCTGAAGCCAAGCCCTACAAGATGGCAGACGGAAACGGAATGTATCTTGAAGTCATGCCCAGCGGAGCAAAGTATTGGCGGCTCAAGTATCGCCACATGGGAAAAGAAAAGCGGCTTGCATTGGGTGTATATCCTGATGTGAGTCTCGCTGAGGCACGGGACAAGCGCGATGCTGAGCGCAAGCTGATAGCAAAGAACATAGACCCCAGCGCGGCGAAGCAGGCCGAGAAGCGAGAGAAGAGGATCGCATCGGCAAATACCTTTGAGGCTGTGGCGCGTGAGTGGGTCGAGAACCGCTCAAATGACTGGACGGCAGCGCATAAGGCATTGACGCTTCGCACACTGGAGCAGGACGCGTTCCCTTCGCTGGGTAACAGACCGATTGCCGAAATATCGTCATCCGAACTGCTGGCAACGATACGCACCATTGAGAAGCGCGGCGCATTGGAGATCGCCAGCCGAGTCCTTCAGCGATGCAGTGCAGTTTTTCGCTATGCCATCACAACAGATCGGTGCAAGAATAATCCGGCGTACAAGATGAGCGAAGCCCTCAAAAGCCCGAAGCGCGCGCACTATCCAACTATCGAGAAAGGCGGCTTTCCTCAACTACTGCGCGACATAGACAGCTATCAGGGCAACCCGATGACGGTTTACATTCTGCAACTCATGGCCTTGACCTTCACCCGCACAGGCGAACTGTTGGGCGCTGAGTGGAGCGAAATAGACCTTGATCGCGCAGAATGGCTGATCCCTGCCGAACGCATGAAAATGCGCCGACCGCACCTTGTGCCTTTGTCCTCTCAAGCTGTGGCTGTATTCAGGGAAGTGGCGAAGTTTTCCAGTGATCGTGTGCATGTATTCCCGAATCGCAACGACCCCAGCAAGCCTGCCAGCAATGCAATCATACTGCGCGCATTGGGACGGATGGGTTACACAGGAAAGATGACAGGCCACGGCTTCAGATCGGCGGCATCAACCATGCTGAACGAGAACAAGAGCAAATGGGGCATACACAGGGACACCATCGAATTGCAGCTTGCACACGTCGAGAAGAACGCCAGCCGCGCAGCTTATAACTTCGCTGAATATCTGGACGAACGGCGCACCATGATGCAGCAATGGGCGGACTATCTGGACAAGCTGAAGGCAGGCGCGGAAGTGCTGAAGCTTAGAGCATAATCGAATGGCGCTGAGTGGTAAAAAAACAGGTTGTACGCGAATGTATTGCGTTCTATAATTAGAACGTTAACCGGCAAATTCTCTTTTTTCCATTTTGGATAGAAGGCAAACTCAAAAGAATTTAAAGGCTAAGTTACATTCTTGCTTAGAGGAGTCAAGGGCGTGACGACAAAGGTGATTTTTATTAATCGCTTTCGTTGTCGCGCCCTTAGTATTTGCACGACACGAAAGCCAAAAAAAGGACTTTCAAAATGTCGTCACAAGAGAACACGCAACAATTCTACAGACTTCCCCACCTTACAAAACGCATTGGCGTTTCCGGCTCTTCAATCTGGGCATGGGTAAAAAAAGGCACATTCCCGAAACCCGTAAAACTCTCCCCGAACTGTACGGCGTGGACTGCTGAATCAGTCGAGAAATGGGCAGCAGACCGCATCGAAGCCAGCCGCAAAGCGGGGGTGTGAATCATGGAGAACACCACAAACAACAAGGCCGCACCCTCGCACGGCACGGCCTCAACACCACGCCAAAATTATAACGCAATCGGCAGATTTTTGGTTAGGTACTCAACGCTGATTTTAGACGTGCTTATGCTGGCTACCGCAATGTTTGATGGCTTCATGCTGGGGGTGCATTATGGATAAGTTTATACACTCCAACAGCGCACAGGATCAGCGTAAACGACTGCTGGACTACCTGAGGACACACGGCAGCATTGACACCATAACGGCGCGGCGTGAGCTGGATATTCTGATGCCAGCGGCGAGGTTGCACGAGCTGCGCCACAAATTCGGGCATCGCATTGACACCGTGAGGACGAAGCAGCCAACAGAATGCGGCAAGCTGCATACCGTCGCTAAATATGTGCTGCTGGGCGAGGTGCAATCATGAAAAAACCCGCCTATCGTGCCAGCACGTTAAAACGGTATCGGCGCAACTCTGAGCAACTGGAAGCACTGGACACGCAGATCATTGCGGTACTTAAAGAAGATCATCCTCAATCAGTCCGGCATGTTTTCTACAGGATGACCGACCCCAGATTGCCCGAGCCAGTGGAAAAATCAGACCGAGGTTATCGGCATGTTCAGGATCGCTGTGTAAAGCTGCGAAGATCAGGCCGCATTCCTTACGGATGGTTCGCTGACTTGTCGAGGCGCGGTTACTTCGTCAGCACGTTCTCAGATGCAGGCGACTTTGTTACCCGCATGGCTGGACACTATCGCGCAGACCTTTGGCAACATGCCGATTGTCGCTGCGAAGTCTGGGCGGAGTCTCGAAGCATTGCCAGCGTGATCCTGAACGACTGCAACGAGCTGGCTGTGAGTCTTTTTCCCTGCGGCGGCTTTACCTCTTTGAGCTTTGCTCACGGAGCGGCAGAACAACATAATGCCAGTGCCGACACCAGACCTTTGCATGTGCTCTATATCGGTGATTATGACGCTGCTGGCGTTCTGATAGACGTGAGCCTACAGCGAGAGCTGCGTGAGCATTTAAAGCCCTCTATTGAGCTTAGATTCGAGCGCATCGGAATCAATGCCGACCAGATCACAAAATACGACCTGCCGACGAAACCCAGAAAGGAATCTGACAAGCGTTCGCAGCACATCGCCTACTCAGTCGAGGCCGAATCTATGCCTGCCAAAATACTGCGCGTTATCCTTCGGGACAAGATCGAGGCGCTGCTTCCTGAAAATGCGCTGGCTGTGGCGAAGGTTGCCGAACAGTCAGAGCGTTATGCGTTAGGGCTGATGGTTGAGAATTTGCATTGGCGGGATGATGACATGGAAGGGGATCAGCCATGAGCAAGAAATCTAAAAAACCACCCGAGGCCGTCAATGGCGCATATACAGCCGTTCCGCATCGTGTGCTGGATAGTCAGGCATTCATCGGGGCCAGTGATCGCGCAAAGGCGTTTCTATTCGCCCTGATGCGTCAACACAACGGCAGCAATAACGGCAGATACCAGCTTGCCGATAGCTGGCTGATGAAACAAGGCTGGCCTTCAAAGTCGCAGAACGCAGATGCAAGGAAAGAACTGATTGAGCGCGGCCTGATTGTGCAGACAAGATTCGGCGGCGGATTGAATAGCGGCTGCAATTTGTTTGCTGTGACCTGGTTGCCTATCAGTAACTTTGTCGGACTGGATATTTCAGACGGTGATTACCTTCAAGGCGCATGGGGCAACTGCACATTGCCACCGACACCCAGACGCAAACCACCGAAAAAACGCGAAGACCACCCCGACCAGCGGGGCAGCACTACCCCGACCAGCGGGGCAGATGAGTGTTTCACTACCCCGACCAGCGGGGCGAAGAAGGCCATTTTTAGCGCTTCCACTACCCCGACCAGCGGGAACAATGTATTACTACCACTACCCCCAAGCAAAGCAGGAAGAGGAAGCAAGCGCATTGTCGGCAAGTCTGGACGCAGCGGCATACCCAAAGATCAGCATATACCACTAGCAGGGGGGAAGTGATGGAACTGGCGCTCATGATATGCAAGGGTTGTGGGGTGAAGTATCTGCAAGCGGATTTTCTGCCGCATCGTGTCGCTGGGTATTGCACCGCTGAATGTTGGCATCACGAACCACGCGGCAAGCCCACGCCTGAGGATATAGGCTGGCGTACAGGGATCGCAGCGGCTTCACAGCGGCGAAAGTTTGAAACCACTGAATGAAAGGTACGGCATGAGAACAAAACCAAAGAAACAGGCGGCAATGCCAGCGGTAAAACCTGAAGCAAAATTGCTACCGCGCAAAGAGCTGAACCTGAACGCTGGAAAAACGGAAAGGGAGACACAGCGAAACCATGCAGCGCTTTTGGTATCGCCTGAAGTTGCGGCATTTCAAGTATTGCGCAGCGTGGACAGCGCAGGCGGCTTTAACGGGCTTTGGGATCGGCTCGATGTGCCAAGCCTTACCGATGAGCTACAGGCGCAAGCAGCGGCGGTTAATCGTGGTGAGATGGCGCACGTTGAGGCCATGCTGATGAATCAGGCAACGGCGCTGCAAGCTATCTTTGGGCGGCTGGTAGAGCGTGGCATGAACAGCGAGTATATGCCAGCCTTTGAAGGAAATATGCGCATGGCACTACGGGCGCAGAACCAGTGCAGATCAACGCTTGAGACGCTGGCAGCAATCAAAAATCCGCCAGTGGTCTTTGCGAAGCAGGCGAACATCAACCACGGCAATCAGCAAGTGAACAACGGAATGCCAATGTCGAACGTGGCAGTACCCGCGCACGCGGGGACAAATCCGAATCAGGCAAACGAACTATTAGAGGCAGATCATGGCAGCAAGACGCTGGACACCAGAGCAACGAGCAACACAAGCGGAAAAAATCCATCAATGGCAGCCTTGGACACATAGCACGGGCGCACGGACACCAGAGGGCAAGGCAAAGGCAGCGGCAAACTCATTGCGGCATGGTTTCTATTCGGCAGAAGTGAAGGGCGACCAGATGCGCATCCGCGATCTATTGAGAAGGCAGCGGAAAACATTGCTGTTGGTGCGTTGATCGAGGACTGATAGCGGCAGGACAATTCTCAATTCTACTTTTTACATGCAACAAGCATAGATCTTTCATTGCTTTTCGTACCAAAACCGCCTTGGTTGTTCATGCCAGCAACGACTGTATTTTCATCAGATCTATCGAGTATGTCGTATCCTTTGTCCTTGCAAATGTCACCAGCAGCCGAATAGCATTTATCCCATCCCCGAGCAAGACCGCTACAATTTAGGGCGTAAGCCCTTCTTCCATCTGGCGCATAACTCTCTTTGACAGATGCACATCCAGCTGTAATCAAAATAATCCCAATAATAAAAAAAGATTCAATTTTCACTTTTATCTCCATGTGGGTTTTGAAATGGTTCGCCGAAATTGTAGCAAATCCGAGACAAGCTAAAGCGCATGAAGCGCAGATGAATTTCCCGCCTATAAAAAAATCAAGCTAGCTTTGCAAACACACCCCATGCAATGCCCTGAGGCGTGGGATAGGCAAATATCTGGAATTGTCTAAAAGCTAGACCGTACGGTTGCAGATTTTTTTATTTCCGCAAAATTTAGGTTATGGGGAGCAGACCGCTTGAACTGGATCAGTCAGGCGGTTTTCTTTTGCGCGAGTTTTCCTTACGCATCGCGCGCGCGAGATCATGCGAGAGTTGAGGCGCAAGGCCCAAGTATCTGGGGGCATAATTGGGGGCATAATCGCAGATAGAGCAACAACAAACCCCGCACCTATTGGCTTGCAAGCCTTAGTTCGTAGTCTGTCGAGGAACATATCCATGCAGTCCATGAAAGCCGCGAACCATCCGCGGTTTTTTTAATTGCGATTCCTGTTGCCTTAAAAGT
>JAJXWG010000191.1 GCA_021781695.1 Pseudomonadota bacterium | reverse complement strand
TCGCTTGAAGCATGCAATGCGACGCTTTGCGACAAGCTCGCGGCAGCCCAGCAGGAACTCGCGACACTGCGGCAGGCGGCTATGGTGGATCAGGCGATGCCGCTTCACGTCGTGGATGTGCAATGGAATGCGCATCTCAGTGCGGCCTGACGACGGATCGTTTTGCTGCGTGGTGAATTAATTTTCGCAGGTGCGTAGAATGCGTCATGAAAAATTTTCTGCGCAAATTGTTGCCGCGCCACGACGCACTGAAGGATAACCGCTGGCTTAAACCTTTCGGCAACTGGCTTAACAGTCCTTACCTGTGGCATTTGCATCGGCGTTCCGTGGCAGGCGGCGTGGCGTTGGGTCTTTTTTGCGGCCTGATACCGGGGCCGCTGCAGATGCTGTCCGCCGCATTGCTGGCAGTGCTGTTTCGAGTCAATCTGCCGGTTGCGCTGTTTGCCACGCTGTACACCAACCCTTTCACCATCGTGCCGCTTTATCTTCTGGCCTACCGGATAGGCATGTGGGTGGAGGGGTCTCCGCTTCCGGATGTGCCGCATGCTTTTCCCAGCCTCTACGCCGAAGGGCTGTGGAGCTGGCTTGCCGGCCTTGGCAAACCGCTTCTGATCGGCCTGCCGCTTCTTGCAACAAGCCTTGCGGTGACAGGTTATTTCGCAGTTCTCATTGTCTGGCGCGTGACGGTCGTGCTGAAATGGCGGGCCAGGCGGCGCTAGTGCAGTACTCCGTCTGTCAGCTGCATGCGCTTTTGCATGCGCGATGCAAGTTCAAGGTCGTGGGTGACGACGATGAAGCTCGTGCCCAGTTCTTCGTTCAACTGCTGCATCAGGTCGAACAGGTCATCAGCGCTCTTGCGATCAAGGTTCCCGGTCGGTTCGTCGGCCAGCACGCAGGCAGGTTTCGTGACCAGAGCGCGCGCAACCGCTGTGCGCTGGCGCTCGCCGCCCGAGAGTTCGGCCGGCAGGTGATGGATGCGATGGGAAAGCCCCACTTTTTCGAGCATCGCGCAGGCTGCAGGATCTGCCTCCTTGCGTTTCATGCCGCGTATCAATAGCGGCATCGCGACGTTTTCAAGCGCGGTGAATTCCGGCAGCAGATGGTGAAACTGGTAGACGAAACCCAGCGACTGGTTGCGGATCTTGCCCCTCTGCACCTCGTTCATTCGCTCAACTTCATGGCCCAGTATCGTCACGCTGCCGCTTGTTGCATTGTCAAGACCGCCTAAGAGATGCAGCAGGGTGCTCTTGCCGGACCCCGATGCGCCTACGATCGCGATGCGTTCGCCGCGCTCAACTGATAAGGTGACACCTTTGAGCACGGGGACCTCAATCTTGCCCAGCGTGAATGTCTTGCTCAAGTTCCGGCACGCAATCACGTGCCCTGAATCCTGAATCCTGAATCCTGCATCCTGTTTCTTATTCATAGCGCAGTGCCTCCGCAGGCTGTGTTTGTGAAGCGCGGTAACTGGGATAAAGGGTTGCCAGGAGACTGATTGCAAAAGAGATGCCGGACACCAGCATGACTTCGTGATAGCGCAGATCGGAGGGCAATTCGCTGATGTAATACACATCCTTGGAGAGGAACTGCACGCCGAACAGGTGCTCGATGAAGGGCACCACCACATCCAGGTTCTTCGCCAGCACGATCCCCGAGATGCTGCCCATCAGCGTGCCTATCAGGCCGATCACCACGCCCTGCACGATGAAGATTTTCATGATGCTAAAAGGCGAAGCGCCCAGCGTTCTCAGGATCGCGATGTCGGCCTGTTTGTCGGTGACCGCCATCACCAATGTAGAGACGATGTTGAAGGCGGCCACCGCAACGATCAGCGACAGGATGATGAACATCATTTTCTTTTCCATCTTGACCGCACTGAAGTAGTTGCTGTTCTGGTGCGTCCAGTCGTTTGCGTAAAGGCCGCCGGGCAGCTGGCGCTGCAGCTCGGCTGCCACATCGGGCGCCCTGTCGATGTCTTTCAGTTTGGTGCTGATGCCGGTCACCGCATCGCCCAGCTGAAAAAGCTTCTGTGCGTCAGAGATGTTGATCAAGGCCAGGCTGTTGTCGTAAGGAGCCATGCCAACCTCAAAAATCCCCACCACGCGGAACTGTTTCAAACGCGGCATCATGCCGGCGGGTGTGATCGATCCCTGCGGTGCGATCAGCATGACTTTTTCATTCATGCTCACCCCTAAGGCGCGTGCAAGATCGGAGCCCAGCACGATGCCGAATTCGGTGCTGCGCAGATCGGCCAATGATCCGGCCTTTACCTTGTTGGCAAGTTCAGTGATCGCGGTTTCCTTTGCGGGGTCTATGCCGCGCACCATCACGCCCTGCACGCTCTGGCCGAAAGACAGCATGCCCTGCCCCGATACATAGGGGGCGGCGGCTAGCACCTCGGGGTTGTCTTCCACTTTTTTGAGTATGCTCTGCCAGTCATCCATGCGCCCGCCGTCGGCCACCACTTCGAGGTGAGGGGAGGCGCCCAGCATGCGCGCGCGGATTTCCTTCTGGAAACCGTTCATTACCGACAGCACGACGATCAGCGCCATCACGCCCAGGGCCATGCCCAGCATGGAGATCAGCGAAATGAAGGAGATGAAATGGTTGCGCCGTTTTGCGCGCGTGTAGCGCAGGCCGATGAAGAGTTCGTAGGGTTGCAAGATGAGTGGTCGCGTTATTGGAACAGTGCGCTAGTTTGCCACAACCTGCTTGCAACGGCGAGTTTTCGGCAGAAAGTCCGGTAAAACTCCCAAGGAAAACGGGATGGATAGATTGTACCGACAGCATGCGAAAATTGCTGCATAGCCGCGCCACAGGGTAGTATTTCAGGTTGAAATATATAAATCGGCAACATTCATTTTGGGCCAATTCGAAAGCCGGTCGCAGAATGGCGACAAATGCCTGCGTGCTGGCGCTGGCAAAACGCAAATGTTTGGTTTTGCTGGTGTGGCCATTGTTGTAGCGTATTGTATCATCCGGGTATTTCCTGGGCGACGAAATAATTGCCGCCGCATTGCAAGACCCTGGTGAATAAGAGAAGACAGCCGGACTGTGATTGTGCTGGTTATCCGTCATCAGCGTGAAGAAGATTTCTTTAAAGTCTTCGCTGATGTGTTCCCCGCTCGTGTGGGGAGACCTTGATCGCAGCCCTTGGGTGTGCGAAGTCTGAAACGGTATTCAGGTTTTTAGCATGGCTGGCAGAGAATTCAGGTTAAACTTCCCGCATGAAAAACGTTCATCTGGTTATAGCCGATTTGTTACTGCCCAAAGATTTTGCGGCTAGTGCAGGATTGCGTCTGCCAGCGCTTGAGAAAATT
>JAJXWG010000190.1 GCA_021781695.1 Pseudomonadota bacterium | reverse complement strand
GTGCATGAACTCGCACACCTGCGCGAGATGAATCATTCGGCGGCATTCTGGCGCGTGGTGGGAATCGCCTGCCCCGACTATGCGAGATTGCGCAGCGAACTCAAGGCGGTGATCCTGGGTTGACCGGCAAGATCATTTTCCGGCCAGCTACACATCTTCGAATCTCTTCATAAGAATTTTGTCAGGCATGGCAATATTCAGTATGATGCCAGCGATTTGATTTTTGGTGAGCATTCAAAACGGAGCCCCCCATTTCCATACCAAATTTCGTGCGCATCCGGAATCGATGGCATGCCTTAAGCATGCAAGTCAAACTCGCACTGCTGATCCAGAGTTTCATCGCCATCGTGCTGCTCCTGGCGCAGGAATGGCTCATCTCGCGCGCCGAACATCAAATCCTTGATTCAGCGCAGGATCGTGCGCTGATCACCGCCGACGGCGTCATCAACGGCATGAACATGCTGATGGAAAACGGAACGATTTCCGATTCTGCCAATCGAGCCCTTTTCATTCGCAAGATGTCCCAATCCAATGACATCATATCGCTGCGCATCATCCGCGCAAAACAGGTATCCGACCAGTTCGGGCCGGGTCTTGCCGAAGAACAGCCCAGCGACGCAATCGAGAATGAAGTTCTCCGCTCCGGCAAAATCTACACACAACGCGTCAGGGATCACGATCAGCCCCTGATGCTGCGCGTCGTCGTGCCCTTCATTGCCAGCCATGACTTCAGGGGCACGGATTGCCTCATTTGCCATCATGTCGCAAATGGCAGCGTGAATGGCGCAGCCAGCATGCTGATCAATTTATCCAATGAACAGCAAAGAGTTTCGCTGGCAAAATTCCGTCTCTGGACAGGCCAGATACTGCTGCAAATGCTGCTGTTCATGATCATCTGGCATCTGGTTCGCTCGTTCACACGCCCCATCAAGTCATTGCAGGAAACCATGACCGCGATGCAGACGGATGGCGATCTTTCCAGAAGGGTGGAAATCCAGGGCAACGACGAAGTCAGCCGGATGGCAAGCGCCTTCAATTCGCTGGTGTCCAAACTGCAAAGCAGCAACAACGAGCGCGACAAAATCGAGCAGGCCTTGCGCACGGCAGAATCGCGCACCCGCGCCGTGCTGGACAATCTTGGTGTGGGGGTGATCGTCATGGACGAACATGGCATCATCGAGACCTGCAATCCAGCGGCAGACGAAATCTTCGGCTATGCCCAGAACGAAGCCATGGGACAGAATGTCCGCATGCTGATGCCGGAATCATATCGGGACCTGCACGATGCATCCCTGAAGCGCTACCGTGAAACGGGCAAACCCCGGCTTCTCGAATCGGGCAGGCCTGCAGTGCTTGGCGTGACAACTGAAATGACAGGCCTGCGCAAAAACGGCTGCAGTTTCCCGCTGGCCATCAAGGTGACCGAAGTGTTCGTCGACAACCGGCGCCTCTTCCTCGCATCGGTCAGGGATATCAGCTCACGGAAACAGAATGAGGAGGATTTGCGCATCGCCGCCATTGCCTTTGAAACCCATGAAGGCATCCTGATCACCGACCTCAACCACAACATACTCAAAGTCAACCGCGCTTTCACGCAATTGACAGGCTACAGCATGGAGGAGGTGATAGGCCAGACACCCGACCTGCTGAAGTCAGGACGGCATGACGAAACATTCCATGCGGACATGTGGGAAATCATCCATCGCGACAAATACTGGCAGGGAGAAATCTGGAGCCGGCGCAAGAATGGCGAAATCTACCCGATATCGCTCACCACAACCGCCGTGACCGATACGCATAACCGGGTGACCCACTATGTCTCGGTGTTTTCCGACATCACGCTGCGCAAGAAATCGGAAGAAGAGATACACCGGCTTGCCTTCTACGATCCTCTCACCGGCCTGCCCAACCGCAGCCTGCTACAGGATCGCCTGCAGCAGGCGTTGAACAACAGCGCCCGCCAAAGAAAATATGGCGCGCTATTATTCATAGACTTGGACAACTTCAAGGTGCTCAACGATACCAAAGGCCACAACATCGGCGACCTGCTCCTGGTCGAAGTCGCAAGTCGCCTTCAGGGTTGTGTGCGCGACGCCGATACGGTCGCGCGCCTGGGCGGAGACGAGTTCGTCGTGATGCTCGAAGGCATAGATGAAGATGCCTCGAAAGCCGCAACTACAGCCAGGGATATTGCGGAAAAGGCGCTTGCATTGATGCACCAGCGCTTCACGCTGCAGGGATTTGAACACCACAGCTCATGCAGCATCGGCATCAGCCTGTTTCTTGGCAATACGACCTGCGCGGACGACCTGTTCAAGCACGCTGACAGCGCGATGTATCAGGCCAAGACGCTGGGACGCAATACCATCTGCTTCTTTGATCCTGCGATGCAGGCAGAACTTGTGGTTCGCACCGCGATGGCGGACGACCTGCGCATGGCGCTGCCCAATCACCAATTCATGCTTTATTATCAGATACAGGTCAATGGCCGGGATGCCATGGGTGCGGAAGCGCTGCTGCGCTGGCAGCATCCGCTGCGCGGACTGGTCTCCCCGCTGAAATTCATTCCTATCGCCGAAGAAACCGGTCTCATCGCAGCGATCGGGGAATGGGTATTGCGCAGCGCCTGCATGCAGCTCAAAGCGTGGCAAGGTCACCCGCTCACCCATCATCTGCAGATTTCAATCAACGTCAGCGCTCGCCAGTTCCGCCAACCGGAATTTGTCGACCAGGTCATCAGCGTTTTCAATGAGACCGGAGCAAATCCGCTCAAACTCAAGATGGAGATTACCGAAAGCCTGGTGCTCGAAAACATCAACAGCAGTATTGAAAAGATGCAGGCGCTGCGCGCGATCGGCATCCGTTTCTCAGTGGATGATTTCGGCACAGGACAATCTTCGTTGAGCTATCTCAAGCGTCTGCCGCTGCAACAGATCAAAATAGACCAAAGCTTCGTGCGCGACATCACCACCGATCCCAGCGATGCCGCAATTGTTCAGACCATCGTAGGCATGGCAAAAAACCTTGGGCTGGATGTGATCGCCGAAGGGGTCGAAACGGAAGAGCAGCGTTCATTCCTCGAACAGCATGGTTGCGATGATTACCAGGGTTATCTGTTCAGCAAACCGGTGCCCATCGAGGCATTCGAGGACTTGCTGAAGTCCATGACATGAAAAGTGCACTTGCGCAAACTCCACCATTCATGGATAATGCTCGGCCTAGCTTATAACCCGGACGCGTACACCCGCCGCATCCATTCACCCGCAAGGAAAAAAATGAAAGCCAACATCCATCCCGATTACCATGAAATCACCGTGACTTGCAGTTGCGGCAAC
>JAJXWG010000189.1 GCA_021781695.1 Pseudomonadota bacterium | reverse complement strand
CCTGGAAAGATTCGACCTGCCCATCCTTATTTATCACGACCACACCGTAGTTCTTTGTCTGTTCGCGAGGCACATCCAGCGTGACCACGCTTGCCAGCGCACCTTTGTTTTTGTGTTCATGCAGGGCTGAACCGATGTCGAGATCGATGATGGCATCCCCGCATACCACCAGGGTGGTTTCATCGAAGAAACCGCCAAAATCCTGTATCTTCTTCATGCCGCCAGCCGAGCCCATGGGTTTTGGGACGATTTCACCGTGCTCGCGCGAACCCTCGAACGAATAGCCGATGTTCACCCCCCAGCTGCGTCCGTCACCGAAATAGCTTTCGATCTGCCAGTGGTTGAAAGCCACGTTGATCATGATATCCACGATGCCATATCTGGCCATGTGTTCTATCAGGTACTCCATCACAGGCTTGCCCAGAATGGGGATCATGGGTTTGGGCAGGTTTTTTGTGAGCGGCCTGATCCGCGTTCCCTGGCCTGCGGCCAGTATCATCCCTTTTGCCATGGCTTTCCTTTAACAATCCAGCATCACGCAAAACACTCCGCTGCACCAAGGTGCTTGCCTTGAAGATCCTTGGCTGACAGCGCAGGGGATGCCTCCAAGCGCCAGTCTATCGCGAGCGTTGGATCGTCCCAGCGTATGCAGCGTTCAAATTCCGGCATCCAGTAGTCGGTTGTCTTATAGAGAAACTCGGCCGAGTCGGACAATACGACAAAGCCGTGTGCAAATCCTTCCGGTATCCAGAACATGCGTTTGTTCTCGGCAGAGAGCTCGACTGCGACATGTTTGCCAAAAGTGGGTGAGCTTTTGCGTATGTCCACGGCAACATCCAGCACCGCACCCTGCACCACGCGCACCAGTTTTCCCTGGGGGCGCTGTATCTGATAGTGCAGTCCGCGCAACACATTTTTCACGGAGCGAGAATGATTGTCCTGAACGAAGTCGGCATCCCGGCCCGTCAGTTCGGTAAACTTTGCGCGGTTGAAGCTTTCATAAAAAAAACCACGCTCATCGCCAAACACCTTGGGTTCGATGATCAATAGGTCTGGAATTTCGGTCGCTATCGCTTTCATGTATTTTCCCTCAGCACCTGCATCAAATATGCGCCGTAGCCGCTCTTGATCAGTGGGAGGGCCAGTTTCTCAAGCTGCTGTGCATCGATAAATTTATTCTTAAAGGCAATTTCTTCAGGGCAGGCGATTTTCAGCCCCTGGCGCTGTTCGATGATCTGAATGAACTGGCTGGCTTCCAGCAGCGACTCATGCGTGCCGGTATCGAGCCAGGCAAAGCCGCGTCCCATGGTCTCAACCGACAAGCGGCCCTGATCGAGATAATTCCGGTTAACGTCGGTGATTTCCAGCTCGCCGCGCTTTGATGGCTTCAAGCTGGCTGCGATATCCAGCACGTCGTTGTCGTAAAAATAAAGTCCTGTGACCGCAAAGTTCGATTTGGGCTCGAGCGGCTTTTCCTCCAGAGAAACAGCGCGGCCTGCCTTGTCGAATTCCACCACGCCGTAGCGCTCGGGATCATGCACATGGTAGGCAAATACCGATGCGCCCTCGGTGCGCTTTGCGGCATTCAGCAACTGAAGCTGGAAGTCGTGGCCGTAAAAGATGTTGTCGCCCAGTACCAGTGCCGAAGGATCCTGGCCTACAAAGTTGCGCCCGATGATGAAGGCCTGCGCCAGGCCATCGGGCGAGGGCTGAACGGCATATTGCAGGTTCAGCCCCCAGCTGCTGCCGTTGCCCAAAAGCTGCTCGAAGCGCGGCGTGTCCTGGGGGGTTGAGATAATCAGTATATCCCGTATTCCCGCCAGCATCAGCGTGGACAGAGGATAGTAGATCATCGGCTTGTCGTATACCGGCAGCAACTGTTTGGAGACGGCCAGCGTGACAGGATGCAGCCTCGTGCCCGAGCCGCCTGCCAAAATGATGCCTTTGCGTTTAGTCATGTTCTCCTTCCAGTATTTCGGTAAGCATTCTTTCCACGCCGGCCTGCCAATGCGGCAAATGCAAGTCGAAAGCAGCTTGCAGTTTTTCAGTGTTCAGACGCGAATTGTGCGGGCGCATGGCCGGCGTCGGAAAAGCGCTTGTGGGCACGGGCTCTATCGCGGATACCTTGAGCGCAGTGCCTTTCCGCCTTGCAAAATCCAGCACAAAGCTGGCATAGCCATGCCACGAGACCTCGCCGCCAGCAACCAGATGATACAACCCGGATATGTCAGCATTATGTCGGGCCACGCGTATCGCATGGGCCGTCACATCGGCCAAAAGGTCCGCGCCTGTCGGCGAGCCCACCTGATCGGCTATGACTTTCAGGCTTTCCCGCTCGCGGGCCAGGCGCAGCATGGTTTTGGCGAAATTCCCGCCGCGCGCGCCATACACCCAGCTGGTGCGGAAGATGAGGTGGCGGCATTCCGACTGGGCGATCAGCTGCTCGCCTTCCAGTTTGGTCGCGCCATAGACATTCAAGGGGCCGGTTGGATCGAATTCAGTCCAGGGCTGCTCTCCGCTGCCGTCAAATACATAGTCGGTCGAATAATGCACAAGCCAGGCATTTTGCCTTTTTGCTTCCTCCGCCAATATGCCGGGCGCCTTAGCGTTGATGGTGCGCGCAAGCTCGGCTTCGCTCTCGGCGCGGTCAACTGCGGTATGCGCTGCCGCATTGACGATGATGTCAGGGGCGACCTTGCGCACTGTTTCGGCAAGACCCTCCAGATTGGTGAAGTCGCCGCACAGGGTTTCAGAATTCGCATCCAGTGAGATCAGTTCGCCCAAAGGCGACAGGCTGCGCTGCAGTTCCCATCCTACCTGGCCGTTTTTGCCGAACAGCAGGATTTTCATCAGCTGCGCTCCGCGTAATTTTTCTCTACCCATTGCCGATAGCTGCCGGAAAGCACGTTGTTCACCCAGGCCTGATTGTCCAGATACCACAGCACGGTCTTGCGTATGCCGGTCTCGAACGTCTCCTCAGGTTTCCAGCCCAGTTCGCGTTCTATTTTGCGCGCATCGATCGCATAGCGCCTGTCGTGACCGGGACGGTCAACAACAAAAGCAATCTGTTCGCGATACGACTTGCCATCGCTTCTTGGCCTTAATTCATCAAGCAAATTGCATACCGTATGCACGATATCCAGATTGGCTTTTTCATTCCAGCCGCCGATGTTGTATACCTCGCCGGGCTTGCCCTTTTCCAGCACGCAGCGTATCGCGCTGCAATGATCCTTCACATACAACCAGTCCCTGATCTGCTGTCCGTCGCCATACACGGGCAGATTTTTCCCGGCGAGTGCATTGACAATCATCAGCGGGATCAGTTTTTCGGGGAAGTGATAAGGGCCGTAATTGTTTGAACAGTTGGTGGTCAAAACCGGCAGTCCATAAGTGTGATGATAGGCGCGCACCAGATGGTCGCTTGCCGCCTTGC
>JAJXWG010000188.1 GCA_021781695.1 Pseudomonadota bacterium | reverse complement strand
GATTTTCTCATCACATAATCCACATCGGTCGGCTGCCCCCCCGGCTTCAATATCTGTGTCTTGACCGTGGTCTCGGTATCGGTCGGAGAAAATTTCGCAGGCTTCACGTCTATCGTTTGATCCCTGTACTGGGTGAACGCCTTGGTATAGGTGCGTACCAGCATAGTGCGGAATTCGTTCACCAGCGCATTCTTCTGCTCAGGCGTTGCCTGGCGCCAGTATCTTCCCGCCGCCAGCTGCGTCATCCTTGTAAAATCGAAGTTCGGCAATATCTTTGCATCCACCAGCGCCAGAACCTTTTTCTGGTCACCCGACTGGATATCCTTGTCCTGCTTGACGATCGCAATCACATCCTGCGCGGTGTTCTTGACCAGCACATCGGGCGCGACCATCTCCGCCTGCGCAACACCTGCCATGAAAAACAAAACCGCAGCCCATACAAATTTTTTCATTTCCACTCCTTATTTTGCAGCAGGCTCTGCCGCCTTGCTGAACATGAATTTGCTGATCAGATCCTCCAGCACCATCGCCGACTGGGTCTGTTTGATCTGATCACCGTTTTTGAGCATCTCGGTATCCCCACCCGGCATCAGGCCGATATACTGCTCGCCCAGAAGGCCCGAAGTCAGGATATTGGCAAAGGTGTCCTTGGGAAACTGATATCGCTTGTCTAT
Organism: Pseudomonadota bacterium; assembly: GCA_021781695.1. Classification (GTDB taxonomy): domain Bacteria; phylum Pseudomonadota; class Gammaproteobacteria; order Burkholderiales; family Gallionellaceae; genus Gallionella. Next base: position 2,803 of record JAJXWG010000188.1, on the reverse strand, counting down.
GCTCATCACCACATTCGCCTCGTACCGCTGCGTATCCAGGTTAATTTCCGTCACCCGGCCGACCAGCACGCCTGCATCCCTGATAGAAGCCTTGGGCTTCAGGCCGCCCACATTGCCAAAATAGGCATGAACCTCATAGGTGTTCGATACATTGTAAGTGCCAAGGTTGCCGACCTTCATTGCCAGGAACACCAGCGCTGCGATACCGGCCACCACAAACATCCCCACCCATAAATCCAACGTCGTACGTTCCATTGCTTCAAGCCCCTCTAAACATGATTGCAGTCAACACGAAATCCAGCATCAGAATTGCCAGAGACGATGTGACAACCGTGCGCGTGGTCGCCCCGGACACCCCTTCTGCGGTGGGTGGCGCATCGAATCCCTCGAACAATGCGATCAGTGTCACCACGGTGCCGAACACCAGACTCTTGATCACACCGTTCAGTATGTCCTCGCGAAAATCCACCGCCGCCTGCATCTGCGACCAGAATGACCCCTCGTCCACGCCGATCTGCACGACACCCACCAGATAGCCGCCGAATATGCCCACTGCACTGAACAGCGCAGCCAGAAGCGGCATCGAGATCACGCCCGCCCAGAATCTGGGCGCAACGATACGCGCGATCGGGTTCACCGCCATCATCTCCATCGCCGATATCTGCTCTGTCGCCTTCATCAGGCCGATTTCGGCGGTCATCGCTGAACCCGCGCGGCTGGCAAACAAAAGTGCTGCCATCACCGGTCCCAGTTCGCGCACAAGCCCCAGCGCCACCATCACGCCCAGGGCGGACTCCGAACCGTAGCGCTTCAGCGTCTCGTAGCCTTGCAGTCCCAGCACCATGCCGACGAAAAGCCCGGCCACAATGATGATGATAAGCGACATCACGCCGGATGAAAACAGTTCCTTGATGATCAGATGGAAACGCCTGAAACTGTTCCCCGAATAAAGCAAGGTCAGAAAAAAGAAGCGCGCAGCTACCCCGATGCGCCATACCGCGTTGATGATGCGGTGCCCTATCCCTCTGATGGTATTGATGACGGTCATAGTGTCAGGCCCGCAAATTCAAGTCTAGTCGATAATCAGCGCCAGGATAATGGAAAGGCACCGGGCCATCCATCTCGCCGTGCATGAACTGGCGCACAAAATCGGTGTCGCTGGCGCGCAATTCATCCGGCGTTCCTTCCGCCACGATCACGCCGTTCGCCATGAAATAAACATAATCCACAATCTTTAATGACTCCTGAATGTCGTGCGTGACGATGATCGATGTCGCACCCAGCGCATCGTTAAGACGGCGTATCAGATCGCCGATCACCGAAAGCGAAATCGGATCCAGTCCCGCAAAGGGCTCATCATACATGATGAGCATCGGATCGAGTGCGACGGTGCGCGCCAAGGCCACGCGCCTTGCCATCCCGCCAGACAGTTCGGAAGGCATCATGTTCTGCGCGCCGCGCAAACCCACCGCATTGAGCTTCATGATCACCAGACTGTGTATGATGTCCTCTGGCAAATCGGTATGCTCGCGCATCTGAAATGCCACATTGTCATACACCGACATGTCGGTGAACAGCGCGCCAAACTGGAACAGCATGCCCATCTTGCGCCGCATTGCATAAAGACCGGCCTGACTCAGCTCATGCATGATTTGTCCGTCCATCCTGACATGGCCGCGGTTGGGTTTTAACGCGCCGCCGATATGGCGCAGCAGCGTCGTCTTGCCGCAGCCTGACAATCCCATGATGGCAACCAGCTTGCCCCGGGGGAAGGTCATATTGATCCCCTGCAGGACAGGACGCTTGTCGTAGGTGAAATTAAGGTCGCGTATCTCGACCAAGGCGGGCAGTGGCAAAATTGGATTCCAGAAAACAGATGCCGCATTCTAAACGATAGCGCCGCCTGTGCTCAACTTTTACCCGGATTTCTTGAGCGCGGGATGTTCCTCTCGCGGCATGTCGAGATGATATCCCTGCGCCTGATCGACCCCGAATCTTCTCAGCATTTCCAGCGTTTCCGCATCTTCCACAAATTCCGCGACGGTGGTCTTGCGCAAACCGCGCGCCACATCCACGATCGCCTTGACGAATATCTGGTTGTCGTAATTGTTGGCAAGATCGCGGATGAACAGGCCATCAATTTTCAGGATGTCCGCATTCAGGTGCTTCAAATAGGCAAACGAGGAGAAACCCGTGCCGAAATCGTCCAGGCAGACACGACAGCCCGTTTGCCTCAACGCCTCGATGAAGCGCTGCGCGTCGTGCAGATCACTCACCGCGGATGTCTCGGTCAGCTCCACCAACAACCGGTTTGGCGCGACACCATGCTGCTTCAACAATTCGCTGATGTAATGGGGCAAGGTGGGCTCATCGAAGGAGCGGCCTGAAATATTCACGGCCAAAGCAGGCACATGATCCGAGCTCGCCAGCAATTCGATGCTTTCACGCAGCACCCAGCGATCGACATCGAGAATCTTGCCGCTCTTCTCGGCGAAGGGAATGAAATGGCCGGGCATGATGAAACCGCTCGGGGCATCCCTGTCCTTCATGCGCACCAGCACTTCGAGATGAGACAGCGTGCGCGCCTCGTCAGTTTTGAATATCCCCTGAAAATGCAGAACGAACAGATTGTCTTCAAGCGCGCGGTTGATGCGGTCGTTCCAAGACAAGCGGGTAACCATCGCCTGGGACACGTCCATGTCAGAACGGTAAATGCGCCAGGCATTCTTGCCTGCCCCTTTTGCCTGATACATTGCCGCATCCGCATGAGCGATCAAATCCTCGCCATTGCCAGCGCTTTCCG
>JAJXWG010000187.1 GCA_021781695.1 Pseudomonadota bacterium | reverse complement strand
TTGCTGCGCGCGGCGTCATGAAATTTTACGTCTTTAGCTGCCATGTTCTGTTCTCCTGAATTCTTTATGGTTCAATTAGGCTTCGACTATGCCGATGATGTCGTCTTCGCGCATGGTCATGTATTCCTGGCCGTCCATCTTGAAGGCCTGGCCAGCATATTTTCCGAACAGCACACGGTCACCCACCTTGACGGTCATAGCCTGCAACTTGCCGTCGTCGCCAACCTTGCCTTTGCCAACGGCGATGATTTCACCCTGGTCAGGCTTTTCTGTGGCAGCGTCTGGGATCACGATGCCGGATGCAGTCTTGCGCTCTTCTTCCATGCGCTTGACGATGACGCGATCATTCAAAGGACGAATTTTCATACTAGGTTTCTCCTGAATCAATGAATTGGATTAAATGCTAAAGGCAGGTCTTGCCCGCTGGCCAGTACAATGGAGACGGCCAGCCGGGATTTCAAGTGCCGGAGCGAAATTTATTTTTTCGGCGGCAGCGCCACCTGGTTGTCCCGGCTATACTGGTAGTCGTGAAAGATGTGCTCCGCCGAGAGTATCTGGTATAAGCCATCCTCGTTTCGGTGCGTGGTATCCTTGAGGCGGTAGGTATAGTGGCCGCAGGTCCAACAGTCGTAATTGCGCATGTGCGTGCAAAGACAGGTCTTCTCGTACACCACAATCTTCTTCATGTCTGGATTCTCTGCAACCACCTTGTTGTAGGCGTCGATGTAGGCGCAGCCGCCGTTGCCGTCGAGCAGATACCCGTACGCCTCGCAATTGGGCCGTATCCCGGAACCGATGGACGGGCTGGTGCTGATCATGCGCATAGGGTAGCCCGTGGGCGAGGTGGTATTGACCACCATCTGGTCCTCTGTCGCCCTGAAATATTCCTGCTGCACCTTTTCAGGGATGCCGCATTCCTTCGCGACCGTGAAGCGCGTCGCCACCTGCACTGCGGCAGAGCCGTTCTCCAAAAAATCCACCGCATCGCTGCCGGTGAAGATGCCGCCCGCCGCGATCACGGGCATGTCCAGATGTTCGCTTTTCAGATATGCGATGATCTCCGCAATGATGGTATGCAGGTCATATTTAGCCCAGTCCATGCCAAACCCGAGATGGCCGCCCGCCAGTGGTCCCTCGACCACGATGAAGTCGGGCAGGCGATCCAGCCTTGAAGTCTTGCGCAGAAACAGGATCAGCGCGCGCAGCGAAGAAACGATGATGCCAAGCTTCGCGTCGCGAAAACGCGGATTGTCCTTCATCATCTCGAAAGAGCCCAGATGCAGGCCCGCGCTCAGCGTGATACCGTCTATTCCCGCATCGAGCGCGCCGTTCAGCCGCACCCGCAGGGTTTCGCGCGGCGCATTCATCGTGAGCTTCTCCATGCAGTTGACGAAGATCATGCCTTCGCCGCGCTTGGCCTCCATGGTCTTGCTCACATGCAGACGTGTCGCTTCGGCCACTTGGCTCAAATCGAACTGCACGATGGACTTGTCCACCTGCTTGATGTTCAATTTATACTGTTTCTGCTTGTCGCTGACGAACTTCGTCTTGTAGCGCCTGTCAGTCACGGTCGGCAGCATCGCATCGGAGATATGCCCCACACCGCCCAGGCGGGCTGCTTCCAGCGCCAGCTCCGCAGTGGAAATATCCACCCCCATACCGCCTATCATGATCGGCACCAGTTCGCGCTTGCCAAAGCGCAGGCGGAAATCATCTACACACTTCATTACTGCCATCCTCCGACTATCACCCATGAAACATGCGGGCAATACAATTGCACAAGATGCGAAGGATGCCACAGATGGAGCAATACTTAAAGCATAAAGCAGCGATTGCAATGCGGGATAGGCTAAAATTGCAGGCCTTTGCCGCATGAACTCCCTTGCCGGGCGCAAATTCGTTATCATCCGTCAATGCACAATCACACCCAAAACAACGCCGAACTGGTCCGCCGCTCGCTGTCCGCCGTATGGCATCCCTGCTCGCAGATGAAACAATATGAAGCTTTCCCGTTGATACCGCTTGCGCGCGGGCGGGGTTCATGGCTTTACGACTTCGACGGCAACAGATACCTGGACGCGGTAAGTTCATGGTGGGTGAACCTGTTTGGCCACGGCAATCCGCGCATCAATGCGGCGATCAAGGACCAGCTTGAAAGACTGGAACACGCAATGCTCGCGGGTTTCACCCACGAACCCGTGATAACACTATCGGAGCGCCTGCGCGATCTTGCCCCGGCAGGCCTTGGACACTGCTTCTACGGTTCCGACGGCGCATCGGCCACCGAGATTTCTCTCAAGATGAGCGCACACTACTGGCGCAACACAGGACAACCTGACAAGGTTCATTTTATCAGTTTGCAAAACAGCTATCACGGCGAGACGCTGGGCGCGCTCTCGGTGACCGATGTTGCACTGTTTAGAGACGCGTATGGCGCACTGATCACACAGCAGGCGACCGTGACAAGTCCGGACTCCCGAAAAGCCGCTTCTGGCGAGACCAGCGAAGAATGGGCGATGCGCTGCGCCGGCATGCTAGCCGAACACCTGCATCAGCATCACGAAAAAATCGCCGCCTTCATCGTCGAGCCGCTGGTGCAGGGCGCTGCAGGCATGGCGATGTACCATCCGACATATCTCAAGCTTGCGCGCCAGATCTGTGACCAGTACGGCGTGCACATGATAGCCGACGAGATCGCGGTGGGCATGGGAAGAACCGGCACGATGTTCGCATGCGAGCAGGCGGAAATCACGCCGGACTTTCTGCTGCTGTCCAAAGGCATCACCGGGGGCTATCTGCCCCTGTCCGTTGTGATGACTACGGACGACATCTACCAGGCCTTCTATTCAGACAATGCGGCGCGCGGCTTTCTGCATTCCCATTCCTACACGGGCAATCCTCTGGCCTGCCGCGCGGCACTCGCAACGCTCGACATCTTCCGGCAGGACGATGTGCTGGCCTTAAACCGCCAGAAGGCCGAATATCTTAACCGCATCTCGGAGCCGTTGCGGACAATGCCCGCAGTCAGGAACTGGCGCAACACAGGCATGATCTGGGCGTTCGAAGTCGAGTCCCGGCACGATAATTTTTCACAGCGCTGCTTCCAGCTTGGATTGCAGCACGAACTCTTGCTGCGCCCCATGGGAAACACCGTGTATTTCATGCCGCCCTATGTCATCTCTGACGACGAAATGGAACTCCTAACCGAGCGCACGATGCTCGTCGTCGGGGCGCTTGCATGAAAACGGTATTATCATTCTTTCTGCTTACCTTTTCGCTGAATGCCTTCGCAGCGCAGCTGCCGGAATCCGTCCGGCTTGAACTCGAGAAGGCCGGCATTCCGCTTGATGCGGTCGCGATAGAGGTGCGCAGGCAAGGCAGTTCACGACCGCTCATCAGCCTCAATGCGCATCAAGCGATGAACCCGGCATCGACCATGAAGCTGCTCACCACTTACGCGGGGCTCGAGATGCTGGGGCCCGCCTACCGCTGGAAAACAGAAGCCTA
>JAJXWG010000186.1 GCA_021781695.1 Pseudomonadota bacterium | reverse complement strand
GACGGTGCTGCAGAAAAAATTTTCCGCGATGGAAAGCCGCAACCGCTTGCAACCGTGGACATCCTGCAAGGCGGAGCCGATGAGCTGATCAAAGCCAACCGCGAGATGGGCCTTGCATTATCAACTGACGAGATCGACTACCTAGTGGAGAATTTCAAGAAGCTGAAGCGCAATCCAACCGATGTAGAGCTGATGATGTTCGCGCAGGCGAATTCGGAACATTGCCGCCACAAGATCTTCAATGCCGACTGGGTGATAGACGGCGAGGCGCAGAGCATGTCGCTGTTCGGCATGATACGCAATACCCACAAGGCAAGCCCCAAAGGGACAGTCATCGCGTATTCGGACAACTCCTCTGTCATCGAAGGGGCGAACATCGCGCGCTTTTATCCGCGCACCGACAAAAGTTACGCATTCAGCGAGGAGCTGACGCACACGCTGATGAAAGTCGAGACCCACAATCATCCGACAGCCATCGCGCCTTTTGCGGGTGCGGCCACGGGCTCGGGCGGCGAGATACGCGACGAGGGAGCGACTGGCACGGGTTCCAAGCCGAAGGCGGGGCTGACCGGATTTTCCGTGTCCAATCTGAATATTCCAGGGTATGAGCAGCCCTGGGAAACCTGTTCCCCGCAAGGGGGATGCCGCAGTGTGCCCGGAACCTCCGGTTCCACCCTTGCGCAATATGGGAAGCCTTCCCGCATCGTCACGCCCTTGCAGATCATGCTGGACGGGCCATTGGGCGCTGCCGCGTTCAACAACGAATTCGGCCGCCCGAATCTGGCAGGCTATTTCCGCACTTTCGAGGAGCATGTCGGCGGCGAGATGCGCGGCTATCACAAACCCATCATGCTGGCCGGCGGCCTGGGCAGCATATCCGCACAGCACACGCAAAAGCACGCTCTGCCGACGGGCGCGCTGATCGTGCATCTTGGCGGACCCGGCATGCTGATCGGTCTGGGAGGGGGGGCTGCGTCCAGCATGGACACAGGCAGCAATGCCGAAAATCTGGATTTCGATTCGGTGCAGCGCGGCAACCCAGAGATGCAGCGCCGTGCCCAGGAAGTGATAGACCGCTGTTGGCAGCTGGGCAAGGATAACCCGATACTTTCGATACACGATGTGGGTGCCGGGGGCATGTCCAATGCGCTGCCGGAATTGGTGCACGGCGGAGGCAAAGGGGCGCTTTTTGAACTCAGGAAGATTCCGCTCGACGAGACCGGCATGTCGCCCAAACAGATCTGGTGCAATGAGTCGCAGGAGCGCTATGTGCTGGCGATCGCACCTGAGCGCCTGGAAGAGTTCAGCGCGTTCTGCGAGCGCGAACGCTGCCCGTTTGCGGTGGTTGGCGTGGCGCTCGAAGAAGACAGGATCGTCGTGCACGATGAAGAATTCAAGAACGACCCGGTGAACATGCCGCTGTCGGTATTGCTCGGCAAGCCGCCAAAGATGACGCGGGCCGTGAACCGTGAGACGGCGAGGCTGGAGCATTTCGACACCAGTGCGCTCGATCTTGCAGAATCCATAGGGCGCGTGCTGCGCCTGCCTTCCGTTGCCAGCAAGACTTTTCTGATCAGCATTGGCGACCGCACCGTGGGAGGCATGACCGCACGCGACCAGATGATCGGTCCCTGGCAGGTGCCGGTGGCGGATGTGGCGGTCACTTTGAGGGGATACAACACGCATCTTGGCGAGGCGTTTGCATTGGGAGAGCGCACGCCGCTGGCGCTGATCAATGCGGCCGCTTCCGCTCGCATGGCCGTGGGCGAGGCGATCACCAACATCGCGGCAGCGCGCATCGAAAAAATAGGCGACATCAAGCTGTCGGCCAACTGGATGGCGGCCGCAGGTCACCATGGTGAAGATGCGGCGCTGTTTGAAGCCGTGAGGACCGTGGGCATGGATCTTTGCCCCGAGCTTGGCATCAGCATTCCGGTCGGCAAGGATTCGATGTCGATGAAGACCGCGTGGCAGGAAGGCACAGAGGACAAGTCGGTTACATCCCCGCTGTCGCTGATCGTGACGGCCTTCGCGCCCTGCACGGATGCGCGTTCAACGCTCACGCCAGAGCTTCTTGCCGAGCTTGATACGGCCTTGCTGCTGATCGATCTGGGGCAAGGCAAGAACCGCATGGGCGGGTCGGCACTGGCCCAGGTTTACAAACAAGTGGGGGATGTCGCGCCAGATGTCGAGTCTGCCGCAGCATTAAAAGCCTACTTTGAACTGATACAGCAGCTCAATTCCGAAGGCATGCTGCTTGCCTACCACGACAGGTCTGACGGCGGTGCTTTTGTCACCTTGTGTGAAATGGCCTTTGCCTCGCATATAGGGCTTACGATACAGGTCGAGCAGTCTGATGTGCTTCGTCCGCTTTTCAGCGAGGAGTTGGGTGCGGTTGTGCAGGTGAAGAACAGCGACGTGGCGCATGTATTGCAGATGGCGGCTGGTGCGGGCATCAAGAGCGTGCAGAAGATCGCGGTGCCGAACCAGAGCGGCATGATCGAGATCGTGCGCGGCAACACAACGCTGTTTTCCGACTCCGGGGTTAATCTGCAGCGCCTCTGGTCCGAGACCACATTCCAGATGCAAAGGCTGCGCGACAATCCCGCATGTGCCGAATCCGAGTTCGACCGTATCCTCGATGCGGCTGATCCCGGGCTGCATGTGAGCCTCACCTTTGACGTGAATGAAGCGCCTGCCGTGATGCGCAGCCGCCCCAGAATCGCCATCCTGCGGGAACAGGGGGTGAACGGCCATGTCGAGATGGCTGCGGCATTCGACAGGGCAGGCTTTGCGGCGGTGGATGTGCACATGAGCGATATCATCAGCGGAAGGCTTGCGCTTTCCGATTTCAAGGGGCTTGCCGCATGCGGCGGATTCTCCTATGGCGATGTGCTGGGTGCCGGCGAAGGCTGGGCAAAATCCATCCTGTTCAATCCAAGAGCGAGAGATGAATTCGAAGCCTTCTTCAGCCGCAAGGATACCTTCGCTTTGGGTGTATGCAACGGCTGCCAGATGATGAGCAATCTGCACGAGATCATACCGGGTGCCGAGAATTGGGCGCATTTTTCGCGCAACCAGTCCGAACAGTTCGAGGCGCGCTTCGTGATGGTGGAGGTGCAGTCTTCCCCTTCGATTCTTTTCGAGGGCATGGCTGGAAGCCGCATGCCTATCGTGGTTGCACACGGCGAAGGTTATGCGGATTTTGCAAGCGCGAAAAAGATGAAAACCGCCAATGTCACGCTGCGCTATGTCGACAATCGCGGCATGGCGACAGAGATCTATCCGATGAATCCCAACGGTTCACCAGAGGGCATCACGGGGCTGACCACGCCGGACGGCCGCTTCTCGATCATGATGCCGCATCCGGAGCGCGTGTTCCGCGCGGTGCAGAACTCATGGCATCCTGCCGATTGGAAGGAAAACGGCGCATGGCTCAGGATGTTCAGTAACGCCAGAAAATGGGTGGGATAGGTGGATAGGGATTTCTGGCTGGAACGATGGGAGCTTGA
>JAJXWG010000185.1 GCA_021781695.1 Pseudomonadota bacterium | reverse complement strand
TCTCCTTGTCACGGGCATCACTGTGCATCCAGTCTTGCGATAAAGCCTTGCAATTCAGCTGGCAGGGGCGCACTGATCTCAAGCGTCTCGCCTGTCAACGGATGGCTGAAAGAAATGCTTTGTGCGTGCAAAAACATGCGCTTCAAACCCAGCTTCATCAATTCCCGGTTGCGCGCAAAGTCTCCATATTTGTCGTCCCCCGCAATCGGAAAGCCCAGATGGGAAAGATGCACGCGTATCTGGTGGGTGCGCCCTGTCTTCAGCTGCGCCCCCAGCAGGCTATACCCAGGCCAGTTCTTCTGCAGCATGAAAATGGTATGCGAAATCTTCCCGCCTTCCCTGACCATCACGCGCTTCTCACCTTCCTGCGTGTCAAACTTATGCAGTGGCAATTTCACATGCTGGCGGACGTTGTTCCATTGCCCCAGAACCAGCGCAAGATAGCGCTTGTCGCTGTTGCCCTCGCGCATGATCTCGTGCATCGCAGTCAGTGCGGAACGCTTCTTTGCAAGCAGCAGCACACCCGAGGTTTCCCGGTCTAATCTGTGCACGAGTTCGAGAAACTTGGCCTCGGGACGCGCGCGGCGCATCTGTTCGATCACGCCGAAGCTCACCCCGCTGCCGCCGTGCACCGCGATCCCGGCAGGCTTGTTCACTGCCAAGAGCGCGTCGTCTTCATAAAGGATAGGTAATTCGGATGCCGGTATGTAAACCTCAGGGGCTTCGTCCTTCTTCGCCACGCGCACAGGCGGGATGCGCAAAAGATCGCCCAGCTTCAACCTGTAGGTCTGATCGACGCGTTTCTTGTTCACGCGCACATCTGTCCGCAACATCCGGTAAATGTGGCTTTTTGGCACGCCTTTGAGATGTCGGAACAGAAAATTGTCGATGCGCTGTGCATCGCCGCTCTCGTCAATCTCAAGAAATGTGACAGATTCTTTGCTTAAACCATTCATTATGCTTATACTGTTCGCGCGTTTTTTGGTTGGGTAATACAGGGAGGATTCCCGCCGATTGCATCTGACATGTTAGGATCAAGGGCGCCATGCGCCATCCAGCCAACCGCGACCCGGTTAATATCGCTCACCGGAACCAGCAGTGATAGTAATTGATTTACGCGCTCAAAGCACCTGTGGATTTTTGTGGCAGGGCAGCAGCGTTGCAACTGGCCGAGCTGGACAAGCGCAAAGGCGCCTGTCAATGAACTCCCCCAAACGCGACGCATACCTGGCCACCAGAGACAATTTTTTAGACCAGCTACATGATGAGAACCCATTTGACCTACCATCGTCAGCCGTTACTCTCTTGCGCCTAACCGCGTGTAGCTTGCGTCTTCCCGTGTCAGAGCGCGGGAGACAACATATATGAAACGCATGCTATTCAATGCGACACAGCCGGAAGAACTCCGTGTCGCCATTGTTGACGGTCAGAAACTAATCGACCTCGACATTGAAATCGCCGGCAAGGAGCAACGCAAGAGCAACATCTACCAGGCAGTCATCACCCGGATCGAACCCAGCCTCGAAGCCTGTTTTGTCGAGTATGGAGGAAACCGCCACGGCTTTCTTCCCTTCAAGGAAATATCACCGCAGTTTTACCAGCCCGGTTGCGGAAATCGCCCGACCATCAAGGAAGCTTTGCGCGAAGGACAGGAACTGCTCGTTCAGGTCGAAAAAGACGAGCGAGGCAACAAGGGAGCGGCGCTGACCACCTTCATCAGTCTTGCCGGTCGTTACATCGTGCTGATGCCGAACAATCCAAACGGCGGCGGTGTCTCGCGCCGCATCGAAGGAGACGAACGCACCGAATTGCGCGAGGTACTCTCCCATCTGGAGGTACCGGAAGGCATGAGCATCATCGCTCGCACAGCCGGCATCGGGCGCAATGAGGAGGAGCTGCAATGGGATCTGAACTACCTGATCCAGCTCTGGACCGCGATCGCAGATGCCGCAAAAACTGAAAGCGCCCCCTCTCTGATCTACCTGGAAAGCAGCCTCGTGGTGCGCGCAATCCGCGACTACTTCAATCCTGAAATCGGCGAAATCCTGATCGACACCGACGAAGTTTACCAGCAGGCGCATGCATTCATGAGCACGGTGATGCCGGACAACGTGAACCGCATCAAGCGCTACGTGGATGACGTGCCGCTGTTTTCGCGTTTCCAGATCGAGCACCAGATAGAATCGGCACATTCGCGAGAAGTGCGTCTGCCCTCTGGAGGTGCTATCGTCATCGATCACACCGAAGCCCTGACCGCGATCGACATCAATTCGGCGCGCGCAACCAAGGGATCGGACATCGAGGCCACGGCGCTTAACACCAACCTCGAAGCAGCTGAAGAAATCGCACGTCAGATGCGCCTGCGCGATCTGGGCGGCCTGATCGTGATCGACTTCATCGACATGGAAAACAGCAAGAACCAGCGCGACGTGGAAAACCGCCTGCGCGATTCGCTGCGCTTTGACCGCGCCCGCGTGCAGACGGCCAAGATCTCTCGCTTTGGCCTGCTGGAATTATCGCGCCAGCGCCTGCAACCATCGCTTGGCGAGAGCAACTACATCACCTGCCCGCGCTGCAACGGCATCGGCCACATACGCGGCACCGAGTCTTCCGCTCTGCACATCCTGCGCATCATCCAGGAAGAGGCGATGAAGGACAGCAGCGCTGCAATACACGCGCAAGTGCCCGTCGATGTCGCGACATTCCTGCTCAATGAAAAGCGCGCCGATCTGCACCGCATCGAGTCTCGCCTTAAGGTGCCGATCACGCTGATACCGAATCCTCATCTGGAAACACCAAGCTACAGCATCAACCGCCTGCGTCAGGATGACTTGAGCAGCGAGACTGCGCAACCCAGCTATACCCTGGTGGAAAAACCCGAGCAAGAGAAGAGCACACAGGAACCCGCCAAGGGTGTACGCACCGTTGCAGCGGTCAAGGGCATCACGCCTCTGGCGCCCGCACCGATGAAAACCGAACAGCCAGCCAAGGCGCCCGGACTGATGGGCTGGCTCAAGTCGCTGTTTGCCAGCGAGCCTGTCAAGGAAACGCCTGCTGCAAACACCCCTCAGCGCCCTGAACGCGCCGAGCGCAGCGAAGGCAGGAAACGTCGGGACAGAAACGACAGGCCTGAGCGCAACGTCAGAGCGGAGCGCCCTCAGTCCGTTGAGAAGCCGGCCGAAAAACCCGCAGAAGCAAGACAGCCAAAACCGCCGCGTCCGCCAAAAAAGCCGGTTGAGCCTCGCATCGCTGAGGAAAAACCCGTAATCGAAAAGACCGCGAACAGCGAGGCCGAATCCGAGAAGACCGAGAAGAGCCGTCGCCGCGGGCGTCGCGGCGGGCGCCGCGAGCGCGAGAAGCGCGAGTCGGGCTCGGAAGTCGCAGCGATGGAAACGACGCAGGAAACCACAGCCAGGTTGCAGCCAACGGAATACATCGCGATGCCCACCAATCTGTCTGCTCCAGCAGCCAAGCCTGCGGCAGTTGCAGAGCCAGTGGCAGTTGCAGAGCCAGTGGCAGCTACGGAGCCTAGGGCAGCTACAGAGCCTAG
>JAJXWG010000184.1 GCA_021781695.1 Pseudomonadota bacterium | reverse complement strand
TCAGCGCGGTGCCGAACGGAATGTTGATGCGCGCGCGTGCGTTCACCGCCCAGCCGTTCGCATCCAGTATCGGGGCCAGGTTGCGGCGTTTCAGCTTGAACCAGGCCAGCACCATCGCAGGCCCCGAAATCAAGAGCAAGAGCCCTGCGAGTGCCAGCGGAATCTGCCAGAACTTGAGACTCAGCACGCCGCCGATGACAGAGGCGAGTATGCCGCCTATCGCGCCTATCGCAAGCCCGATGGCCGCAAAGATGCCGGCGAATTTACCCACGTCGAAAGGTGGCTTGGGCGGTGCAGCATTGACGACTTCCTTGCCGTTTTCCACCACCGTCTTGATCATCCGGCCTTCTGCTGAGCTTGACCGCGACGCGGCAAGTTTCTGCAGCCCTTCGCTGATTGCCTTGGAGAGTTTCTTGTAGGGAGACCAGAATGCTTGGCGTATGCTGATCGGATTGTCGATAATGCGAACGACCACGGCATCCCAGTCGCGGCCCTGCCTGTCATAGAACACGCCATTGCGCCCGGCCATCAGATAATCCGAATCGCCTGCGGTGAAGGCTGTCGCGATGTTCATTTTCTCTGCACCGCGCACGCACTCGCAATACACTAGACAGATGCCGCTCATCACCGAGAACGCCGCATGCTTGGCCACATCTTCCACCCTGACTGTGAGATCGCAACTGCGTCCATCAAGATAAAGCGTACCGACCTGGAATATGCCCTTGGCGCGGCCGGTATAGAAATTGCGGAAGGAAACAAAGTTATTGACCAGCAAGAACAGATCGCGCTTGTAGCGCAATAGGCGTTCAACAGAATGGATTGCATTGACTTCAGCTTCGACCGCCTTGTCCTCATCGATCAGCGCATCGATATGCGCCTTGTGGCCCGCGCTCAGAATTTCGCGTATGCGCGCAATGCCCAAGCCCTCGACATTGCCCTGCGGCTTGTCCTTCTGCCAGACTTCGTACGCAGCAAATTTTTCGCACAGCTCGTTCCACTCCGCTGCTGAGAGGCAATCTTTACTGCCAAGGATGGGTTCGATGACCCTAGAACTCAGCGCATCAAGTCTTTGCTGCCAAGCGGGGTTGACGCCCTTCGTCAATGGCAAAGGCTGGTCTGCAATGATAAAGGCCAGCGGAAGACTCGCCACCTCCTCGCTTTGCGCGGAAAGGTTTTGTGTTGCCAGATGCTGATAATCCTCCACGGAACGGCTGAGCGGCAAAGCGGCGCGCGCATCAAAAGCTGCAAGCTTGCAACGGGTGAAATAATCGCCGACCTTGTCCTTGATCGCGATGAATGCATCGGCGGCATCCTGGGTCTTTTCCCCGAGCAGCAGTATCACGGTATCCGACTCGCCTTTTGCATACCAGTCGGAATAGGCAACGGCTTGTGAAAAAAAATTGTCAGAAATTTCCTGATTGACCCCTTGCTCGCCGCTCAAATCCGCCACAGAACCTGTGCACTTCATGATGTCTTCGACCGCACTGCGCAAAGCCGCATCGCCAACCTGCTTAGATGCGACGACACCATCCCCGTTGAATTGCCATCCGGCAACAATTTTCTCGATGTCATCCATGTCGGACATGGATATCCTGAATTCATCGGGCTTGCCCAGGCTTTTCAGGATATGGCCTGCGGACGACAGCAGCGCCCTGCCCTCATCCGTGCTTTCATCAATATCGGACAGCGACAGCCAGTCTTCCCCCTTGACCATGAGGTCTGCATCCTTGAGCCGCGCGCCCACCCAGGCGATGGCCGCAAGAACCTCGTTTGCGCGCACGCGCCCGTCCCCATCGGTATCTATCATGTCCAGTGTTTTGGGATCGAACTCGATGCCGCGCGTGGGGCAACTCAACGCCACCCACAGCTTCTGGTTCAGGTCCTTGAGACATAGCAGATCTTCGCCAGTATCCAGCTGCACCTGGTCAAAGCCCCCTGCGCGAAAAAAATTCCATGTGTGCTCAGTCATGTTCCCCCCCCCCGTTAAAAAATCATGCGTCAAGCGGACTGCTGCTCAAGAATATATGAAGCGCCTGCATCCTGCCCCAGAATTTTCACCAGACAGGGCATCACCTGTTGCAAAACGGCGTGCAGATTCCAAGGCGGATTGAGCACGAACATGCCGCTGCCATGCATGCCAAAACCCTCCTCGCTGATGCTCTGCACGTCAAGCGACACATTAATCCAGGATTTCACCGGCAGCAACTTCAACTGTTCCGGCAACTGCCTTGCGTCATTGCGCTGCAAACGCGGATACCACACGGCATAGACGCCGCTGGAAAAGCGTTTTATACCCTCCTTTAACGCAGACACGACGCGCTGATAATCCCGTTTGTCCTCATAGGGCGGATCGATCAGCACCAGCGCGCGGCGCGGCGGTGGCGGCAGCAGCGCCTTTAGCGCGGCAAATCCATCACTGTGCTGAATCAGGACTCCCGATCCATGGAAATTTTCCGCCAGCAGTTCGCTGTCGCTTGGGTGCAATTCGAACAGGCGCATCCTGTCCTGTTCTCGAAGCAACTGCTGCGCGATCAACGGCGATCCCGGATACAGCTTCATCTGCCCGTCCTGATTGATCGCCTTGACGAGCTCCACATAATCGGCAAGCGGCTTCGGCAAATCATCGCGGTTCCACAGGCGAAGGATGCCGCTTTCATATTCGGCATTCTGCACGGCATAGCCTCGATCCAGCTCGTAACACCCCGCACCGGCATGGGTGTCGATATACCAGTATGCCTTTTCTTTCTGCGCCAGATAGCGAAGCAGCTGCACCTCGACGAAATGCTTGAGCACATCGGCGTGGTTACCTGCATGAAACGCGTGACGATAGCTCAGCATGGGAATAGGTTGTTACTGACAATGCGCAATTGTGCCATGCTCACCGGGGATACACCAGACAAGCATAAACGATATATACCGATTACGAAGACCGCAGTCTATTCAGTTTCTCCACCCCCCAGCGCCGCCAGTTCCAGCTCGCTGAATCCCGCTGCGCGGCGGGCGGTAAAATTGAAAGGACCGCGCAGCGCTGGCGCCCCATATTCGCTTGCTAGCAATGCATAGGTCTTTACCGGTTCGAGGCTGCGCTCACTGCAAAGATGTGCATACCAGCGGTTGCCGATCGCGACATGGCCAATCTCGTCTCTCAAGATAATGTCCAGAATTTCCGCGGCCTTCGCCTCCCCCGCCTGCATAAGCCTGGCTCGCATCGCAGGCACTGCGTCCAGTCCCCGCGCTTCCATCGTGCGCGGCACCAGAGCCATGCGCGCCAGAACATCATTGCTCGTCTTGTCGACCATCTCCCACAGGCTGTCGTGTCCGACAAAGTCGCCATAGCCATACCCCATGCCATGCAGATGTGCGGCAAGCAGCGAAAAATGCAGCGCTTCCTCATCGGCCACTTGCAACCAGTCTGCATAATATTCGCGCGGCATGTCCGCAAACCGCCAGATCGCATCCAGCGCAAGATTGATCGCGTTGAATTCGATGTGCACCAGCGCGTGGATCAACGCGGCACGCCCCTCTACCGTGTTCATCGACCGGCGTTTCACCTCGCGGGGTGAAACCAACCC
>JAJXWG010000015.1 GCA_021781695.1 Pseudomonadota bacterium | reverse complement strand
CAGAATCTGCATTAGCCAGCTCGCGCAAAACCACCGCTTCGTTCTCCTTGATAATACGCGCACGATATTCAGGATTATTTGGATCAGCCTTGATCGCCTTCCTGATCTGCTCCATTCCCTCTTCCGTTTTTCCTGCAGCCAGCAGTTTCTTTCCGTTGTTGAACTCACGCTCCCCTGCACACCCGCCAAGAAGCAGTGAGATGGCCAACGTACAGATCAACATTTGCAATCGGTTCAATTTCGTTCTCCAATGTTCAGCGTTTGTTGTTCATGCATCGGCAAATAAGTCAATGTCATCTGCGTAAGCCTGACCGCATCCACGCTGTAAACACTATCGAATGTCTCGCCTTCCGAAACGGAATATATCCTTCCCTGCTTGGCAAGGAAAACCAGTGTCTTTCCGTCGCTTTCGATCAATTTTCCGACATAAACAAAAGGAATTGGCGGCGCAACAGGTTTGGGATGCGGCGGCGGGGGCGGCGGTACATACCAGGACTTGGCCGCAAACAATTCCTTCACATTCTCGGACATCTCACTCCTGTGCGGTCTTTCAATGTCGAGTTCAGTTTTGCTGGCAGCAATTTCATGCCGGCTTGGAGCGCGGATATTTGGTTTAACCACTGCATCTCTGTCATCGTTTTGATTGACATATCCCACCGCAGCTAGCGTCAAAAGAAGCGCACCCCCAAGAATTCCATTTTTGAGAACTGGTTTCATCAGCGCGCCCCCATATAGATGGTGAAACTGATCCTTGCATTGAGCTCCGTCTCGGATATTGCTTCGCGCTTGAAACTGATATCCTCAAGCGCAGCCGAGGGTATCTCGTTGAGCACCTTCGCGATGAATCTCCTTATCTGCACATAGCTTCCCTTCATCGGAAAATTGACCTGATATTCGCCAATTCTCCCGTTCTTACCGATGGTGTAGTTATACTTTCCCTGCTTGAGCTGGATGGACTCCTCCCTGGCAGAAGCATAGATTTTTTCAAGAAGATCAGGCGCGATCTTTTGTTGTGGTAAATACGCGTAGAATTTCTGCATGTGCTCTTCCTCGTCGCTTCCCTTCACAACCTTGGGATGCTCTGTTCTGGCTCTCTGGATATCGTCTGCAAGCGCTGTTATCCTGCGGCTTTCAGGAACAACCAGGGCAATATATGAGGCGATTGAAAAAACGAACAGCCCTGCCCCGGCAATCCCGATGTTGCCGATTTTTTTCGTCCATCTCGACAACAGCCATTTCAGCCTGTTCACCGCATACCTCGCCACTCCATCTGCAGCATGAATCTAACCGGATTTTGCTGATCCTGATCGTAAATCTGGTGGCTCAAAAGCGTCACATTGAGAAACAACGGATTTTTCTGCAGTGCAGTGACGTAATCCAGCTGGCTTTCCAGATTTTTTGCCTCTGCGCTGATGCGCACTATGCCTTTATGCGCATCGGGTTTAAACTCAAGCAGCGCAACATCTGCATTTGGCATCTCTTCTATCGATTTGAACATCGGTTCCCATGGCGTCCGCAGCCGTTCGATGACCGCATTGGCTTCCCTGACCTGCAGGGTACTTGCCTCGTTTCTTTTTGGCGCCTTCTCAAGAACTTTGCTTTTTTGGGAAATGTGCTGCAGCTCCGCTACCTCTCTGGATACCTGGCGGCTCTGATCTGCAACCTGCCAGCCCGTGAACAATGCGGCAGAAATACCTGCAGTAAAAACAGCAAAACCTATCCATCCAGATTGTGCTTTTGCGCGATAATCGAGACGTATCGCATCCATCACTACACCTTCGCATCATCACTTAGAATGCTTGGCAATAACGACAATTCAAGCGGGATCAATGACCATGGATCGCTGGCAGTTTTTTTTGGACTATACGAGCAAAGATAAATTTTCTGCCCTACCTTCTCCTCTGACATCAGCGCCTCGCGTTCAATTGCAAGCATCGCTTCTTCCCATTTTTCACTTCTCAACAGGCGCACGCTTTTCCACTGCCCATTTCCAATCCTTGCAATGCAGAATAGTCCATTTTCCTCCAGCACAAACCAGGCGGGCTCGCTTGGAATTTTTTTCCTTGCGCTATTGAATGCATGCATCAGATAAGGTTGTATCGATTTCAGCCTGATGCCTGAAGAAGAAAACTTTGCAAGGACCCCGGAAATTAAATCCTTGGGCGTTGCACAGGCCAATATTGGTGCTTGGGCCGCACTATCGTTCAGACGGATCTCCCAGCCATCCCCATAGTTCTCTGCAAAGCGATGCTGCGCAATTGCGAGCATTTCCTTATCGGACAGATATGTCTCGTTCCAAGGAAGTACGGCATATCGCATGAAGTGGTTGGAAAGAATTACAGTTGCATCTGTCTTTTTGAACAGGATTTCCTTCAGGAATTCTGAAAGAGCCGGAAGAACATCCCCTGATATCGGCAGCGACTGCTTTGCAATCACCTTTCCGCTGTGCAGCCGAAGAGCCGACAGTCTGTCCTTGCCAATCGCAATCACCGATTTGTCACGCAACAAAGGTAACACGATTGACCTCATGAAGAGTGGTTTCGCCAAGCTTCACCAGTTCAAGCGCTGATTCGCGCAGATATCTTGTACCATGGCGTCTCGCTGCTTCTTTGATGCGTCGTATTGGCTCTCGCGCGACGATAAGCTCCCTGATTTCATCGTTCAGGTGCAGCATCTCTGCAATCGCCTTGCGCCCCTTGTATCCCGTTCCTCGGCACTGTCCACAGCCCTTTCCTGCCATGAAGCGGTAACGTTTCGCTTCATCCAATGGAATTCCCGATGCTTGAAGCAACGCGGCATCCGGGAAATCAGTTTCAGCGCAATGCGAGCATGAGAGCCGAACCAGGCGCTGCGCAAGCACGCCGTTCAAGGCTGAAACGAAACTATAAGGATCGACTCCCATGTGCATGAAGCGACCGATCACATCAAACACATTGTTCGCATGAACAGTTGTGAAAACGAGATGGCCTGTCAGCGCAGACTGGATCGCGATCTGGGCAGTCTCAGGGTCGCGTATTTCGCCGACCATGATTTTGTCAGGATCATGCCGCAGGATAGAGCGCAGCCCGCGCGCAAAGGTCAGTCCCTTCTTTTCGTTCACCGGAATCTGCAGCACGCCTGGAAGAAGGTATTCGACAGGATCCTCGATGGTGATGATCTTATCCACGCCGTGGTTGATCTCGCTGATCGCGGCATAAAGCGTGGTGGTCTTTCCACTTCCCGTGGGCCCTGTCACGAGCACCATTCCGTAAGGTTCATTGGAAAGCCTCCTGAACCTCGCCATACTTTCCGCATCGAAACCAAGCATGTCGAGAGTCAACCCGTGCATCTGGTCAGACAGGTTGCGCCTGTCAAGTATCCTTAGCACCGCGTCCTCGCCGAAACTGCTTGGCATGATAGAGACGCGGAAGTCCACTTCATGCCCCTGGCTTGATACTTTGAACCTGCCGTCCTGAGGCACCCTGCGCTCAGCAATGTCGAGCTCGGACATTACCTTGATGCGAGATATCACCTGTTCGGCAAACTCCAACCCAGATACTTCGCTCACGTGGTTCAGCACACCGTCGATTCGATACTTGATTCGTAGCCCGCCGGGGCTTGATTCCATGTGTATGTCGCTGGCTCCAGCCTTTAATGCATCATAAAGGGTTGAGTGGACGAGCTTCACCACCGTGGAAGTGTCCTCGCTGATGCCGCGCAGCGAGAGGTCCTCAGCGTCACCTGTATCGATCGAAACGTCAACGCCGCTGATAAACGCCGTGTCGAGGGCGCGCAGATTCGCCTCATAGCGCGCAAGATAGGCTGCAAAGTCTGATGGATGCACGAGATGCCATGTATAGGATTTACTGGTTTTCGCTTCCAGCCATTCCTGAAGCGCTGCATTGAACGGATCGCAGAATATCGCAGCAAGGTTTCCCGATTGGTCGCGCAGCACCATGCACTCGCGCTTAGCAACGTCTGCAAAGGACAAGAGATCGAATGCGGGCGAATAGCGGTTGAGTTCATGCATGTCGAAAACAGGATAGTGGAGGGCATCGCCTATCTCCTGCATTGCCTCCGCAGGTGTTAGGGAAAAATCCGTCTCCAGCACTTCGCTGACGTGCCTGCCAAGATGCCTAGCATCCCTTCCGGCGCGGCGCAACTTTTCTGCATCAATCAATTTCACTGGATGCTCCCCGCAAGATCAAATACAGGCATGTACATCAAGACCACGATCACTCCGATCACGCAACCGATTAATGCCATCAATATCGGTTCAAACATCTTTGTGAACCATTCCACCCACCTTGCCATTTCCTCATCATAAAATGTGGCGATACGGTCCATCATTTCCCCCATATCACCTGTGCGCTCGCCCACGCGCAGCATGCGGAGCGCAACAGGCGTGGTTAACCCATGCGAATCCATCGCCTGGGATATAGGCTTGCCTTCCTTTATGCTTGCGACGGCTTCGTTGAGCCGCGTTCTCAGCACAGGCTGCATGAGGCCCGTCACCATGTCGATCGACTGAACGATGGGGATGCCCCCATTGAGCAGCATTGCAAGCGTCTTGTAAAAGCGCGCAAGCTGGTAAATCCGCATGCGCTCTCCGATCGCTGGGATGTGCCACATCCTTTGCAACAGCCATGCGCGCAAGGCAGGCCTTGAAAATCCGTATATACCAGAAGCAAACAGGGCCACAGCAACAATCAGCACCACCTGTCCATGAGCCTGCAGCATCGTTCCCCAGTTGAGCAGCAATTGCGACATGAAAGGAAGCGTCGTCCTGCTACCTTCATAAACAACCGAGAACTTGGGCACTACATAGCCCATCAGGAAAAGCACCACCAGGCCACCCACGCCCATAAGCAGGAATGGATAGATCGATGCGCTCACTATTTTCTTGCGCACATAATCTAGCTGTGTCTGGTATGCCACATAGCGGCCCATCGCTTCGCTAACCCCCCCCGTCTTTTCGCTTGCGCGCAAGGTCGCCACGAACAGGGAAGGAAATACCGCAGGGTAATCCTGCATTGCGGCCGACAACGGCTGACCTTCATAAAGCTTTGATACGATCGCGTCCAGAATCTTTTTCGATTCTGCATGTCGCTCCTTTTCAGACAGCGCTTCCAGCCCTTCAACAAGACTCAGCCCCGCATCGAGCAGCGCTAGCAATTCCTGGCTGAACAGAACCAGCGGAAACTTGCTGCGCTGACTTTTAAATCTCTCAAGCGGTGCCCCGCTAGGTTTTATGCTGAGGACAACGTATCCTCGGTTCCTAGCTAAAACGGCAGCCTCGCTCTCATTTGCCGCTTCAATATTCTGGAAGGATATCGAGTCGCTTGTCAGACATTTGACTTCGAACTGCATGAATACAATCACCAGTTGGTGATATCGGCATTTTCCCCAGACCCGCCGGGCTGTCCATCCTTGCCGTAGGTATAGAGGTCATATTCGCCGTGTTCTCCGGGCTGCTTGTATATATAGGGTTTTCCCCATGGATCGGAAGGCACCTTCTTCTGCAGATATGGGCCGCCCCACTTTGTCTCATTCGCCGGCTGGGTAAACAGCGCGTCAAGTCCCTGTTCAATCGTTGGATAATGTCCGACATCGAGGCGGTATTGATCGAGCGCCTTGCCAAGCGAATCGATCTGCGCGGCCGCGACCTTGGATTCGGACTTGCCGATCTGAGCAAAATATTTCGGTGCGACATAAGCTGCCAGAAGACCGATGATCACCATCACAACCAGCAACTCAAGCAAAGTAAATCCGGTGCTTTTTATGCTTCGTTCCATCAGAATATCCCGTTATCAAATGGCCTTGTCAAAAACCCAGCAAGGGATTGGATATGCTACCCATAAAATGTGACAGACAAATGAACATCAGTTGGCATCTCCCTTATAAATACTGATCACTTTCCTGACATATGCAGTCGTTTCAGGATAGGAGGGAACGCTGTTTTTATGCCTTGAAACCGAAGTCTCTCCCGCGTTATAGGCTGCTAGAGCAAGAGGAAGTTTCTGGTCATACTTAACTAGGAGGCTTTGGAGATAGCGTGCTCCCGCCATGACGTTCTGTTCTGGGTCAAAGGGATCTATGACGCCATATCGCCTAGCCGTGTCAGGCATCAGCTGCATCAAGCCCTGCGCTCCCTTGCGCGACACCGCACGTGTATCGTAATTGGATTCTGCCGCGATCACTGCGCTTAACAGCAATGGATCGATCAGGCTATTTTTCGCAGCTCTCTCAATCGATGAAGCATATTTTTTAGGGATAGCATGTTTACTTGCGGGTGCTTCCAGTTTGCCAGTCCGCATGAAAAGCACATAGCGCGGATCGGTCGGGGAATCGCTGAAGCTTTGATTGCCGTCCGCATCCGTCAGTACGTAAATATCGGCAGATGACTGCCTGCAAACAGCCAGCAATATGAACAATATCAGGGCCTTTCCTTTTGACATCGAACTGCAAAAGGTTTTCCATTGCGACCTGCCAAATTCGGATAAAGAATTCATTCTGTAAAAGCGCGCTCGTTACGCTATCTTTTTTTGATATCGCACACTTTACTTTCATTTTCTTACAGAATTTTTTCTGATTGAATCACCAAGAAATTCGAACCCGCTACGTTTCTATTTGATGAAAACCATCTCCTAAAGGCTAGGAGTTTACTAATCCCCTATGGGATATTTTAAAAAACGATGCAGATGTCTTGTGCGAGTTAAGCAATTTGAAAATTCGCGTGGAGTACAGATCAAATTTGCACAAAGACTGCCAGACGGTGCTATTCAAGAGTTTCCTTCAACAAGCGTTCAATACCCTGCATATGTACGCCCTGCGCGCACTTGGGCTCGCCTGCTGGACTGGAGCAGGCTGTGCGGGTTGATCTTGTGAGGGTTGCGGAACGGCTTGATCTGCAGGAGCAAGGGGGACGCCTGCAGAATATAAGAATTTCCATTCCGAGTAATATTTCTTTTTTACGAAGCTCTCGTCTCCCCTGCCGAAGTTCGCCGTCTTGATGGGCGCATCTTCTGAAGTGCTGTAGACCCCTGCGATGCTGTTACCTGGCCCCCGCACAATCCCCCATTCCGCACTGCCCGTGATCGGATCGCGGTAGATTTTTCTAAGGTAGCGCCTCACAAAAGGGACGCGCTTGTCCAGGATCAGATCCTCTAAACTCATCGGATAGACTTGGCCATTCTGGTAATAGCGCTCGATCGCATTTCTGAATGCATCGCCGATTTCAAGAAGCTCACGCTCCCTTTCACGCTGAATCGAGGTGTGCCATAAAACAGCAACTTGGGCTAGCAACGCTCCCAAGATCGCGATCGCGATCAATAGTCCGATATAGCTGAATCCCGATTGCCTGTTATGGATCACTTCTTCTGTAGCGCCAGCAGCGCCTCAATCTGCTTGTGTCTGATTTCGCCCGGCACTAATTTGCCGTTTTCAAACACCAAAGCAGGCGTACCCGTGATCCAGAGCTTTTGAGCAATTTTCACGATGTCGGAAATGGGAGTAAGGCATTGCGCATTGCCATCGGGCAGAGCGATTTTTTCTGCATCCAGTCGTCCCACGCTTTAGCGCTGTCCTTTGAACACCATATCTGCCAAGCCTTGCGCTCTGAATCCGGATGAAGCGAGGTCAAGGAAAGCAAAAATGTATAGATGATCACGTCGTCCATGCCTATCAGTTCCTTCTCCAGCTGCTGGCAGAACGAACAATCCGGATCTGAGAAAATCGCAATCCTGCGCTCCCTCTTTCCCCTAACGCGTTTGAACGCCTCATTGAATGGCAGAGATGAGAAATCGACCCTGCGTATTTTTCGACTTCTAATTCTGTCAAATTCTGTTTACTCCTGAGGTCGACGAGATTACCAAACACCGCCATTTTTCCCGTCTTGTCAGCATAGAATACCGTGTACCCGTTTGCCACCACCTGATACATATCCTCGAACGGAGTTTTAGCGACGTATACCACTTTCATACCCGGGATATTGCTCTCGATATTCTGCTTGATTTCGTCCTCATCCGATGCACTTGCGCTTGCTGTCAAGGCTGCAAGAACGATTGCGGCCGATTTCTTCCTGAATATGGGTATCATCCATGAAACGATTCATTTGTGGCTCAACAGTCCGATATTGATCGCGTGTATGACTGCGTGCGTTCTCGATTTGGCCTTGAGCTTCTTCAAGATCTTCTGAACGTGGTTTTTCACCGTTAATGGACTGAGAGCAAGCTCTTCCGCGATCTCCTGATTGCTCTTCCCCGCCTTCAAAAGCAATAGCACCTCCATGAGCCTCTTGCCAAGCATGACTTCGCACTGTTTCTGGGGAACGGCGTTTACCGCCACGCGCGATATCGTCACATCCAGAATGGGCAGCAATATGTTCAGAAGGTATCGCGTGCGATTGTCCAGCTTTTCATGCACCCTGAAAAAACAGAAATAGCTCTTTAACCTGCTTTCCGCATCTAGCACTCCGTGGGCTACGGCATTGATAAGCTTGTGGCGCCTAAGTGCTTCCATACAATCCAAATCGAGATTATCTCTGCTGTCTGGCCCTATAAGGAATACATCGCCTGACAATTCTGCAATTCTCATCATCTGGTTGATCAACCCGTCGTTTGGATTGCATAGTTCCCGAACATGCTCGATGGTAAATTCCGGGGTGCTTGAGAAGAGAAAATATCTCATCATTGACCCGGCTCCCATATTCGTTCCGCATAGCAGTATTTCATGCGGCATCAAATACTGCAGTTCGCATTGCGCCCAGCAAAAAAACCTCTTCTCGTCGTTCACCTTAAGCGAAGAATCGATGATTGAAACCAAGCGCCCCTGGTCTTCCCCTTCCAGCGTTATCAGATTGTTGTCCAAGTCAAGCATGTCTTCTATTCAGCTTTCCCTGCCTTGACCAGAAGCTGCGCGATCATATTCATTTTCATGGCTTCTGCGCCTGCGTCAGCAGCATGTGCACGGACTTGTACATGCCTGCATCATCGATAAAATTATGATCATCCTCGCTCGCAGTAAATGACGCAGCGAAAAAAAACACGGATGCTACCGTATCTCGCCCAATTGACTAGCGTTATTCAAAATTGCACTTCAAACTTGAATTTTCGGTTTGGCTTTATATTAAATCTTTGATGAAACTATTGTGACAAATCCCGCCGCCTTATGGAGGCGGGATTTAATACTCATTCTGAGTCGTTATTCTGCCCTGCAAAGAGATCGGACATCACGCCCACATTTGCATCGCATGCGTGATTGAGGCATGGCAAACCAAAACCACTTTCTATCGACTTCAGAAGTGAAAAGTGATTGTAGCGCTTGCCGCTTTGCATGCCGTGTACGCCGTAGTTGGTATCGACGATCAGCATGACCTGGTTGGTATTAGGCGCAGTGCTGTAGTCGTTCTCATCCCAAAGCACGATGATCGCGTCTCTTCCTTCCTTCCAGACTGGAGAATTCTTGATCGCACTGATGATATTTTCCACCGCCACATCACCCCTCTTAACCAATGCTGGATTGAGCCCAGCCTGTGTCCCGTTGTCGTTGGGATCCCAGTTGCAGAAAGCACCTCCATTGCCTCGCCCGTGCTGATCATTGCACTGGTTCGGCGCGATGAAGGAAAAGGCAGGAACGTTTCCGTTAGCGAGATCAGCATAAAGCCCGCGCGGGCCGTCGAATCCCACAACATTTTCCATGCTCATCGCAGGATCAGTCGCTTCCTGTACACTCCTGAAATAGACGAAAGGATCGTGCTTCGCAGCATAAAGAGCTACGACATCGCTTTGCGAAAGCGGGGGATTCAAGGCTGGGATGATCTTGGTGAAATCAGTATTACTGGCATAAACTCCATCGCTGTAATTGACGAAATCCGGCCCGGAAAGAGGCAGATTCTCCTGATAGCTTTTCCACCTGCGTTCCGATGCAGCAAGCTGATCGGCGATCGTCTTGCCGTCAATGTTCGTGGCTGCAGGAATGGACTGGATGCCGTCGATGTTATTCTCGCCAGGCGTTCCCTGCACCTCGTTCGTGGTGTCGACTGCAACGGTCGGCGCATCGGTGCCTACGCCTGCTATTGGACAGATATTGGGGCTGGGTGGATTGTCAGTCGACACTAAGCCTGATGCAAGATTGGGCGTGCAGGAAGCATTGTGCCAATCCGGGCTGTTGTCAGTCAGCACACCGAAATTCGATCCTCCCACGACCTCCAGATAGTTGGTAGAGCTTGGATGCGCAACCCCGAAATAATTCGTCGCAACATTCGTGGATTTCGCCAGAGCGTTGATGAATGGTGCATTGGGATTATTGAGTATTTGGCTGTAGCCATGGTTTTCCATCATGATCACGAAAACGTGGTCAAGTCTGGGTATGCCCTTAGGTGTTGGGCCTTCTACGGCAAACGCGTTATTCAAGAGCGCCGCTGCCAGGAAGGATAGTGCAAATATTTTTTTCATAGTTGCTCCTTAGAAAGTTTTAATTAAGGTATATGCAACTCTAGATATGCGCTGTTACATTTAAATTACTTTGATGGCAGAAGGTATGGTCCGAATGGCTTACACCTTATTAAAAAATGGCGTCTGTAATATCCCGGGCGATTCACATTGCCACTTCGTGAGTCTTCTCTGCGATCTAAGATCGTCCGGCCATTGTCGATGAGCGGAGCAGGATTGGCGATTGGGAGTCTGATATGTTATCGGCAGGAATCACCGCCAGGCCATTGTAAGCATCGCTGAGCGCAAATCGGGGTTCGCGCAAACTCACAAGTTTGAACGCAAGAAAGCACAGGCCACCAGGCGACGGTTGGGCTTCTTAAGATTTACCGGAAAAAGTTCACACCATTGCGTCTGACAATGGGCAAGAGATTTCCGAGCATGATGCGATCGCAAGAAAGTTGAAAGCAAACTTCTATTCCGCTCATCCTTACGCCGCCCGGGAGCGTGGCACGAACGAGAACGCCAACGGATTGATACATTCCCAAAGAACCGGGACTTCACCAAGATTGCACACAGGAGATCGACATGGCAAAAGAATATCAAGCTGCATGCCCGATATGCGCGTCGATCAGGCGTGCAACTTCAGGCGCAAATCTCACGACAAGGTCGTGCTTCCCGCCTTGAAGCACGTGCAGCCGGCTATCCGGAAGCAACCCTTGCAGATACCTGCCTGCTGCGACCGGACTGATCGGGTCGGCATCTCCCCACAGCAGCAATGCGGGGACACGAATGGATGAGATGCTTTCGGACAAATCCTCATGATAATCGGCAAACCACGAAGGAGCGGCCGGATTAGCCATCCAGAACGATGACCGCCAGTCCTGTGCATGCATTGCGGACATATCGACGCCTCCCGAAGTCACTGCAAGCACGATGTGCGTCAGAAATTCCGAATGTTTTAACGCTGCCTGAACGGCAATCACGCCGCCCATAGACTGCGCAATCAGCGCACATGGCTGATCCATCTCCCTTGTGACCATGCCCACAAGGTCTGCGATGCCGCGCACGCCAGGGTCTCTTGGAACCCCGTCGAATCCGGGCCAGCCGAGCAATCTGCGCTGCGCGGGATGCAGCAGAAAATCAGAAACCGGCCGCCAGAAATCCGGACTTCCGGCAGCGCCAGGCAGAAATAGAAGTTTGGTTGGAGCATGCATTTGGCCTGGATAATACCAGCCAGGCCGAGCTTCACGCCACCCTGAACTTCCCTGCGATAGCCAAAAGCGACGAGGCAAGCTCTTCGAGATGCCTGATCTCGTCCCCGCTCCTGTGAATCGCCATGCTGTTTTCCTCGGCCATCTGGGATATTCTTTCCACATGCTTGGCGATGTCGTCGCTGGCAATTCTCTGCTCGTTGACCGAGACATGTATGCTGCCTACGCCCTGATCCGCCTCCGTGGCCGAAGCATTTGCTTCGGCAAGCACTTCAGTGACGCTGATCAATGCAGTGCCGCTTGTGTGCAGCGAATCCATGCCTTCCTTGATCGCCACACCCACCTTCGCAGATTGCGTCCCCAAAGTCTGCGTCACCGTATCGATCTCATTGGCGGCCTTGGCCGATTTCTCCGCGAGCTTGCGCACCTCGTCGGCGACGACGGCAAACCCCCTGCCCTGCTCGCCTGCTCGCGCAGCCTCGATGGCCGCATTCAGCGCAAGCAGATTGGTCTGGTCTGCGATGTCCTTGACCTGTCTTGCCATGCCGGTAATGTAATCGGTGCTCTGCACAAACTGCAAAATCGATTCTTCCATGCCATGCACCGCCTTCTCCACAGCGCTTATCTCCCGGGACAGGTCGGATATTCTGCCATTGCCCTCCTGTGTCAGTTCAAGGCCTTTTGAAGAAAGCCGCCTCACTTCATCTGCGCTGTCTGCAACCGATGCGATGCTGACTGCCATTTGTTCGACGGCTGATGCCATAGACGCAGCCGCTTCGGACTGCTGCCGTGACGCGGAGATCACGCCGGATGATGTCCCGAACAAGTTGCTCGCAGCGCTAGAGACCGTGCCAGCGGAATCCCTGACCTCAGAGATGATGCTGCCCAGATTGGTTCGTATCCTCTCGGCGCTGGCTGCAATCTTCCCGAGCTCGTCGCCGGACTTGTATTGCACTGCATGAGAAAAATCGCCATGCGCCAGTCCGTCGAGATCACGAACCAGACTTCTTGCAGGATCGATAATATTTTTTCTTATCATCCACAGATAAATGGCGAATGCCGCCAACGCAGACAAACCTATCATCGCGATGCTGATGAGTATTCCGCGTTTTCCTTTTTCCGCCGCTTCGCTTGATGCCTTTGCAGCAGCAGATTCGAATTCTTTCACCGCCTCGGAGAGATCCTCCGTCGGTGCGCGATCCATGCCCTTCACCACAGAGTCGCCGGCCTTGATGTCAAAATCTGCCGCCTTGTAAGCCTCAAGCCCCTTGCGATAGGCCGCGCCCATTTGCTGGTGCGACTCGGAAAATTTTTTCACCTTATCCTGAGCGGCAGGCTCATCATCCAGCTTCTGCAGCAGAGATTGCACCCCTTCATCCACCTTGCTCTCCTGCTTCAGGAAATTCCCCCAGTACTTTTCAAGAGATGAGGGATCACTGCCGCGCAGCAGCGTATCCTTCCACTCCTGGACCTGTTTTTTGAAATCAAGCTGAATAGCGCGGATTTGCCGTTCGTTCGCATTGCGAACCTCGACCCGGCCCGTGAAGTCTCCGATGCTGCTCCATGCCTGCCAGAAGCCAACCAGGGAGGCCATGAGAACAAAGACAGTGCCCAAGCCAGATATCATAAGAAGCTTGTTGCGTATGCTGTTCCTGATCGCGTCCACGACCACTCCTTATCCGGATAGAGTCCAGGTTATCGGCGGTGCTATGAAAACCTTTAGGCAAACGCTGACTCCACGACAGCATTTGGGCGAATCCGCAGGCAGGTTGCTGTAATATGCCCACACAAGATGCAAACTATCCCTTTCAGACCATGACAGCCAACATGCCCCGATTCGGGCGCACCCTTATTCTGACCGCGGCTGCGATGATCGCATTTGCGGCCAACTCGCTGCTGTGCCGCGCAGCCTTGAAGCACACGGGCATGGATGCTGCGAGCTTCACCTCAATGCGGTTGCTGTTTGGCGCTGCGATGCTTTACATCATCGCAGCCATGAACCGCAGCAACGGGCGCGGCAACTGGCCCTCGGCCTTTGCGCTTCTCGTTTATGCCGCGGGCTTTTCATTTGCCTATGTGAACCTGTCCGCTGCAACCGGCGCTCTGCTCCTGTTCGGCGCTGTCCAGGCGACGATGACAGGCTACGGCATCTGGAAAGGGGAACGCCTCAACGGATTGCAGATCGCCGGCCTTCTGCTTGCACTGGCAGGACTGGCAAGCCTGCTGATGCCAGGCATTGCAGCACCGCCTCTCGCGGCCTCCCTACTGATGCTGCTAGCTGGAATTGCTTGGGGAATTTACTCCCTGCGCGGCAGGGGAGCAAGCGATCCGATCGGGGTGACCGCGGGAAATTTTCTGCGCGCCACCCCTTTCGCCGCAGCATTGGGTCTCCTGATGCATGACAGCGCATCCATGGACGCGGCAGGCTTGCTTTACGCGGCCGCATCGGGCGCGCTGGCTTCCGGCATAGGCTATGCGGTCTGGTACACCGCGCTGCCCGGGCTCAAGGCGACCCACGCTGCGACTGTGCAGCTTTCCGTTCCGGTAATTGCCGCAATAGGCGGCATCGTCTTTCTGGGCGAAGCCGTGAGCATGCGTCTGATCCTTGCATCCGTTGCCACGCTGGGCGGCATTGCGCTGGTGATGCTGGAACGCAGGCGCTAGCAGTCAATACATACGATGCCTGAAAAGCCAGCTGGCCAGGGTCAGGGTTGCAGCGCCTATCACCGCCATCGGCCAAAGCTGCCCCATCAGCACGTCGAAGCCCGCCCCTTCCAGGAACACCTTGCGCAATACCACCAGGAAGTAACGCAACGGGTCTATCAGCGTGACCAGTTGCACGGTGGGCGGCATGTTGGCTATCGGGGTCGCAAAGCCCGACAGGATCACTGCGGGCACCATGAACAGGAATGCGCCCAGCAATCCCTGCTGCTGTGTCACTGCCAGCGACGAGATGAGCATGCCCGCCCCCACGCCTGAAACCAGGAACAGCGACAGGCCCGTGTACAGCGCAGGCAGGCTGCCAAGCAAGGGCACGTCGAACCATTTTGTTGCGATCAGGAGGATCACGCTTGCCTGAACCATCCCTATGATGAAGCCAGGCAATGCCTTGCCCAGCAGGATTTCACCCGGGCGCAGCGGCGTGACCAGCAGCTGGTCGAAGGTGCCCTGCTCGCGCTCCCGGGCCACGGTGAGTGCCGTGACCAGCATCGTCGTCACCAGCGTGAGCATGCCGATGATGCCCGGAATGAAGAACCAGCGGCTTTCCAGGTTGGGGTTGAACCAGGCGCGCGTCTCGAGCTTCGCGGGTACTGCCTCAAGTCCGTGGTCCGCTATCCATTTCGTGTTGAACTGCTCTACGATCGTGCTCACGTAGTTCAGCACGATCATCGCGGTGTTCGAGTTCCGCCCATCCACGATGATCTGCAGCGGTGCACTCTTTCCAGCCAGCAGATCGGCGCTGAAATGGGGACCTATGTGGATCACCATCAACACGTCGCGCCTGTCCACCAGAGGCGCTATCTGCTCCTCAGACTGCAGCGTGATCATGTGATGAAAGGCGGGCGCACCATCAAAGGCCGCAACGAGCTCGCGCGAAGCGATGCCTCTGTCTTCGTTGTAGAGCGCATACTGGACATGCCTGAGGTCGAAGGTTGCCGCATAGCCGAAAACCAGAAGCTGTATCATCGGCGGCGCGACGAGCACAAGCCGGCTCTTCGGATCCTTGAACAGCGCCAGGAATTCCTTGTAGATCAGGGCGATCATGCGCGTGATCATCACTCGAGCCTCTTCCTTGATTTTCGCCAAGTGATGCCCATGAAAAAAATCGCCATGACGATCAGCGCAAACACATTGGGCAGCACCACTGACCATACGTTGCCTGCCATGAACAGGGTCTGGACGATGGATACGAAATAGCGCGCGACGATCAGGTGCGTGATGAATTGAACCACGGAAGGCATGCTGTCGATGTCGAAGATGAAGCCGGAGAGCAAAAATGCGGGAAGGAAAGTGCCGACGATCGCGATCTGTCCTGCCACAAACTGATTGCGCGCAAGCGTCGAGATCGCAAGCCCCATGCCCAGTGCTGCCAGCAGGAAAAGCGATGCGCAGATCCACAGCAGCCAGAAGGATCCCACAAGCGGCACGCCGAACAGCCACACCGCAAGTCCTACGCTCAGGAGCATGCCGCCCGTGCCCAGCGCGAAGTATGCGATGATCTTGCCCAAAAGCACCTCGGTCATCGTGACAGGCGTCACCAGCAGCGCTTCCAGCGTTCCGCGCTCCCACTCGCGCGCCATCACGAGTGCTGTGAGCAGCGTGCCGATCAGCGTCATGATGATCGCAACCAGTCCCGGCACCAGAAAGTTGCGGCTCTTCACGTCGCCGTTGTACCAGACGCGCTGTTCCAGTTGCACCGGTGTGACCATCTCCCGCCCGGCGCTTTTGGCGCGCCTTTCCAGCCAGTTCACCCATACTCCCTGAAGGTAACCCTGGGTCAGACGCGCGGTGTTGGCGTCCACGCCGTTGACGATGACCTGGATGGCGGCACCATCCGGGCGGTACAGTCTTTTTGCAAAATCGGCTCTGAGATGCACTATGGCATTCACCCTCCCCTCGCGCATCGCCTCTTCCGCGGCGGCCATGGTGAGAAAATGCTGCGGCACAAAATAATGGCTGCCCTCGATCGACGCCAGAAAGTCATCGCTGTCCGCTGTCGGCTGCTCTGCCACCAGCGCCACCGGCAGATGGTCCGCGTCCAGGGAAACGCCGAAGCCAAACAGCACCAGCAAAAAAAGCGGCATCAAAAAGGCGATCGCGATGCTGCTGGGATCGCGCGCAATCTGCAGGAACTCCTTCTTCACCAGCCCTTTGAGGCGCATCATGCTTCCGCCGCGAAATTCACCCTTCATGCTGCCTCTCTGACCTTTTCCGCATCTTCCACCAGGTTTATGAAGGCATCCTCCATGCTGGGTTCCGGATTCACTGCTGTTTTCGCATGAGACTTGATGACGGCGGGCCCATCCAGCGTCAGAATGCGGCCTGTCGACATGATCGCGATGCGGTCGCAGTATTCCGCCTCCTCCATGAAATGCGTGGTGATCAGCACCGTCACCCCGCTGCGCGCAAGCGCGTTGATGCGCTGCCAGAACTCGCGCCTGGCCAGCGGATCGACCCCGGATGTGGGCTCGTCGAGAAACAGTATATCCGGCTGGTGCATCAGCGAACAGGCCATCGCCAGCCGCTGCTTGTAGCCCAATGGAAGGCTGGCCGACAACTGGTCCGCA
>JAJXWG010000183.1 GCA_021781695.1 Pseudomonadota bacterium | reverse complement strand
TGGAGCAAAAAAGCGCACCGGCGGCAAACAAGACCGCATGGAAAAGCTGGATAGACGCCATCTGGCTCGAGGTCAAGCAGCTGGTGCGCATCGAGAACACGGGGTTGAAACAGATCGCGCTCCTGCCTCCCAGCCAGGAATTTTTTCTGCGCGAGAATTTGAAAATGCATCTGGTTTCCGCGCGCCTTGCGCTGCTGTCGCGCGATGAAGACAGTTTCAGGCAGGAGCTGAAAACGGCGCAGGTCTGGATGTCGCGCTATTTCGACGTCAAGTCACCGGAAGGCGCGCATATGCTATCCGAGCTCAGGAAGCTTTCAGTTGCCAGCATCAATATAGAAATGCCGGACATCAGCGGCAGTCTGCAAGCGGTGCGCAGCTACCGGCTGAGTCACGATCAGACAGGCACCGTTCCCAAAAAGGCGGGGCAATGAAATACCTGATTTCCATACTGGTGATCTTCGCGGCGGCAGTCGCGCTCTCCACGCTGTTGCAGAACACGGCCTATGTGCTGCTCGTATATCCGCCATACCGCATCGAGATGTCGCTGAAGCTGTTCGCGGTTCTATTTCTGCTGATTCTGGTGCTGGGGCACTGGCTGATGCAGCTGTTGTCCGACACCACAAGGCTGCCGGCGCTGGTGAAGAAAATGCGGCTCGAGCGCGCCCAGAACAATTCGCGCAAGCTGCTGGATGTGACGCTGAGGGCATTCTTCGAGGGACGCTATCAGGATGCGGAGAAGGCTGCCGCTCGGGCGATCAAGCATGGCGAATCTTCTGTGATCTACCCTATCATCGCGGCGCGCGCAGCGCACGAGCTGGGCGCATCGGAAAGACGGGATTCCTACATGGCCAAAGCCGGACAGCGCTTTCAGGGAGATTCCACGATGCGTTTGCTGTCGGATGCCAAGGCCAGGTTCGGTCAGCCGCCCTCCTGAACAAGGCGCGCGGCGATCTTTTCCAGTGCAAGAAAACAATCCCTGTCGATGGCGATGTCTAACTGTTCCGACATCATCTCAAGCGCCTTTTTTATGGGAATTGCGCCGCGGTATGGACGCTCTGCGGTGATCGCATCGAAGATGTCGGCAACGGTGATGATGCGCGTCTCGATGACGATCTCGCGGCCCTTCAATCCCTTTGGATAACCTCCGCCATCGGGTCGTTCGTGGTGCGCGCTGGCAACGCTTGAAAGCTCCTCGAATATGCTGATCCTGCCGAGTATCGAGCCCGTATAGGCGGCATGACTCTTGACTGCTTCCCACTCGATCACATCGAGCTTGCCGGGCTTGTCGAGTATCGCGTTGCTTACACCCAGCTTGCCCACGTCGTGGAGCAGCGCGCCGCGCCTTAACCAGCGACGACGATGTTCGGCGATGCCGAGCTCCTCAGCGATCAGATCGGCATACAGCGCGACTCTCACGCTGTGGCCTTGCGTATAGGGGCTCTTTGCATCGACGATCTGGCCGAAGGCGGCAGCGATTTCATCGAGATAGTCTTCATCCAGCGGTACGGCGTAGCGTCCTGGCTCAAGACTCAACACCGCCTGATGCAGCTCATCCGATTTCAGCATGCGCCAGAATCCGGTATCTTTTGACATTTCCCCGAGTGCTGAGACGAGTTTCGGATCGAACCATGTGCCTGCGCGATTCCTTGCTTCCTGCAACGCTGCGTCGGGGCCGCCCACGGCATGGAATACATCCACGACCTGTGAGATGAGCGCAATGCGCGAATATAGAGGAATAGACTCGCCAGCCATCCTGTCGGGTCGGCCACTGCCATCCCAGTGTTCATCGAGCCCGTGTATGCCCAGGGCTACCTGCTCGCCGAAGCGCAACTGTCTTGCGATGTCTGCGCCGCGCTGGCAGCGGGTCTGGATCAGTTCCTGTGCGATGTCGTCGCTGTGACCCACCACGTCGAGCAGTTTTCTGAAGCGCTCGGCAAGACCCTTGTGCAGACCGGTATGGCCGACCACGAAACGGAGCGCCTGGTTCAGGCTGCCGTCCACCCATTTGTAATCGCGCTTGAAGGAAAGGTCATCCGTGAGATATAGCTCGCAGATGCGCGCGGCATTGCTGCTGCACCCCAGATCCTTCAGGAGCAGGGTGTAGTAGAGCTCCCAGAGCGACTGGTCGGAAAGGCCGATGCTGCGGCCCAGATGCATGCCTATCCAGCAGCAGCGCACGCAGTGCCCCTCGGGCTGCCCTTCGGTGATGTCCAGCGCATGGCTCAAGGAACCGATCAGCTCTGACAATTTCAGTTCGCTTGCGGACATCGTGCGGTTTTTTTCAGGTGATGACGGTGGGTTTTGCGCGCCCTGTGCGCGTTTCAAGCTCGGACAGCCTCCCTGCGATTTCTATCAGTTCAGATAACGCTGTCTGTGCATCAAGATGGTGATTGGCAACGACCGGGTCATAGGCCTCAAGATAGATGCGCAGGGTAGCGCCTTCTGTTCCCGTGCCGGACAAACGGAACACGATGCGCGAGCCATCTGTGAAGATGATGCGCAGGCCCTGGCCTGTGCTTGTGCTGCCATCGACAGGGTCTGTATAGCTGAAGTCGTCGCAACGCTCTGCCTTGTATCTGCCGAAAGTCTTTCCGGGCAATTGCGCAAACTCTGTTTTAAGATGCGCCATCACGCCGTTTGCTGCGTCATTCGGGATGGCCTCATAGTCGTGGCGGGAATAGACATTGCGGCCAAAGTGCGCCCAGTGTTCGCGGACGATGGCCTCGACAGGCTGTTTCTTGATGGCGACGATGTTGAGCCAGAAAAGCACCGCCCAAAGTCCGTCCTTTTCCCGGATGTGGCTTGATCCCGTGCCGAAACTCTCCTCTCCGCACAGCGTGACCTTGCCGGCATCCATCAGATTGCCGAAGAATTTCCATCCTGTGGGCGTCTCGAAACAGGGGATATCCAGTTCTTTTGCCACGCGATCCACAGCCGCGCTTGTCGGCATAGAGCGCGCAACCCCTGCAAGGCCTGCGCGATAGCCAGGAACAAGCTTTGCATTGGCGGTGAGTATCGCCAGGCTATCCGACGGGGTGACGAAAAAATTCCTGCCCAGTATCATGTTGCGGTCGCCGTCCCCGTCGGATGCCGCGCCGAAATCCGGCACATTTTCGCCGTAGAGCATCTCGACCAGTTCATGCGCGTAGGTCAGGTTGGGGTCGGGATGACCTTTGCCGAAATCGGGCAGCGGTATGCAGTTCATGAGGCTGTTCTCCGGGGCCTTTAACCGGTTGATGAAGATTTCCCGCGCATAGGGGCCGGTGACCGCGTGCATCGCATCGAACCTGATGTTGAAGCCGCCGGCTAGCAGGCCGCGGATCGTGTCAAAATCGAACAGCGATTCCATCAGGTCGGCATAGTCAGAAACCGCGTCTATCACTGATACGGTCATGTCGCAAAGCGTGTAGTCTCCAGTCCTGTCGAGTTCCACGTCTGGCGCATCTGCGATGCGGTATTGCGTGAGTCTGAGACTCGCCTCAAAGATGCTGTCAGTGATTTTCTCGGGTGCAGGCCCGCCGTTGGAGGTGTTGTATTTGATGCCGAAGTCGCCGTCAGGCCCGCCGGGGTTGTGGCTGGCGGACAGGATGATGCCGCCGAATGCCGCATG
>JAJXWG010000182.1 GCA_021781695.1 Pseudomonadota bacterium | reverse complement strand
GGAGCGGGAGAAGAGTCTCGAACTCTCGACCTCAACCTTGGCAAGGTTGCGCTCTACCAACTGAGCTACTCCCGCATTGCGAGGCGCGAATTATAGGTTGTTCAGGATTTCTGTCAAGATTTTTTCGAAGTTACAGCCCGAACAGCCGGACAAAATTGGCGCTGGTCGCCTCCCCCACTACGTCGACGGGAATGCCCCTGAGCAGCGCAATCTCCTCTGCCACATGCCTGACAAACGCCGGCTGGTTGACCTTGCCGCGGAATGGCACGGGTGCGAGATAGGGCGAGTCGGTCTCGATCAGCATGCGATCCATCGGCACCGACTTTGCAACCTCCTTGAGCTCATGCGCGCTCTTGAATGTGACGATGCCGGAAAACGAGATGTAGAAACCCATGTCCAGCGCGCGCCTTGCCACTTCCCAGCTTTCGGTGAAGCAGTGCATCACCCCGCCTATGTCCTGCGCACCTTCCTCGGCCATGATGCGCAGCGTGTCCTCACTGGCGCTGCGGGTGTGTATGATCAGCGGCTTGCCGCACTGTTTCGCGGCGCGTATGTGGTTGCGGAAACGGTCGCGCTGCCATTCAAGGTCGCCCGTAAGCCGGTAATAGTCCAGCCCCGTCTCGCCTATCGCGATGATTCTGGGATGATCTGCCAGCTCGATGAGGCGTGCGACGGTGGGCTCCTCGACCGACTCGTAATCCGGATGCACGCCGACCGATGCGTAGATGTTCGGGTAGCGGATGGCCAGGTCCAGCACCTGTGGAAAATCCGCCAGGTTGACCGACACGCAGAGCGCGCTTGTCACATCGTTGTTCTGCATCCTTTCCAGCACACCCGTGATGTCAGCCGAAAATTCCTTGAAGTTGATGTGGCAGTGCGAATCTATGAATGACATGGTTTTGTAAGCTGACAGTAGGTAAACAAAAGCGACTCGAGAAAGAGTCTTGGATTCAGCGTATGCTGCGCTTCCTTCTTTGCCGTCTTCAGCACGCCTTGCAGGCGCGCAAGATCGAGCGCATCAAGTGAAGCTGCCAGCTCGCTAATCAGCTTTTCGCTGCCCGGATGATAGCGCAGCCTGCCTGCGAGTTTCTGTGAGATCAGATCGTGGCACCATTGCTGCAGCCATTGCACCACCTGCACCTGCTCTGTCTTTTGCAACGCCTCGGCCAGCGCGAACACATCCATCTGCCTCTGCCGCAATGCGCGCAACAGCTTCTCTCTCGCCTCGCTGCCCTCGGAATTCTGCAATGCCATGAGCGGCGAGAAACCGGAAGATGCCAGCGCATCAAGAGGATTTTTTACACCCTGCTTTGCCAGGAAGCTCGCGGCAATTTTCACATCCGGCGTTGCAAGCACAAACGACAGGCAGCGACTTACGATCGTCGGCAGCAACCCCTGGGACTTGTGCGTCACCAGGATGAAAAGCAAGCCCGGAGGCGGCTCCTCCAGACTTTTCAGCAAGGCGTTCGCCGCGTTCGTATTCATCGCTTCAGCGGGATGGATGATCACTACGCGCCGTCCTCCCTGATGCGCGCTCATGCCCATGAAATCGGAAAGAGCACGGATCTGACCCACGGAAATCTGGCGGCTTGCTTTCTTGCCGGCCTCTGTCTCTTCGGTTTCGGACTCGGGCTGCAGCATGCGAAAGTCGGGGTGCGAGCCCTGCCCGAACCAGTGGCATGACGGGCATTTTCCGCACGCATGTCCGTTTTCTGCAGGATGCTCACACAGCAGGGCTTGCGCATGGCTGATCGCAAGCTCAAGCTTGCCTATGCCGCGCTGCCCCTGGAACAGCAGGCCCTGCGTTGCGCGGGAGCGCAGTGACTGCAGGCGCGCCCAGTCGTCTTTCTGCCAGGGATAAAGTTCATTCATCACAACGCCTTGATGATATCTTCAAGCTGCCGCTTTACAGCGTCGAGCGACTGTGCCGCATCGATCACCCTGAAGCGCTGTGGATTTTCTATCACACGGCGATGATATCCGGCACGCACGCGCTCGAAGAATTCGCCCTGCTCCTGCTCGAAACGATCGAGCGATGCGTTGTTCGAGAGGCGCTGCCTTGCCACCTCGATAGGCACATCGAAAAACAGCGTCATGTCGGGCTGAAGATCGACCCACTCTTCAAGCTGCTTCAGCTTTTCCCAGTCCATGCCGCGACCCGCTCCCTGATAGGCGAAGCTGGCATCCGAAAAGCGGTCCGAGATCACCCATTTTCCTGAAAGCAAAGCAGGCCTGATGACCTCCTCGACATGCTCGATGCGCGCAGCGAACATCAGCATCGCCTCCGCGCCTATGCTCATGGGCTGGTTGAGCACCATTCCGCGCAACTGCTCGCCCAAAGGCGTGCCGCCCGGCTCTCTAGTTACGATCACATCCAGGCCACGACTACGGAGTTCATCGGCAAACCACGCAAGGTGCGTGCTCTTACCCGCCCCGTCCACACCTTCAAAAGTGATAAATTTGGTCATAAAAAACAGTTGTTAGTCGTGAGTTGGTAGCCGGCAGCCCATTTTAAATCGATACAGATTGAACACCGCGGTCATTCAAACAGATCGGCATATGTACCCGTTCTGGTAAAGATAATCTTGCCATCCGTCTCTAACTCTTGACATCCTCCTCGCCCTCTTCCCGCGCTTGCACGGCAGCCGCAAGCTGAGGGCGCGGAGGATGTCAATTCTGGTATCGATTGACTACACGCAACAAAAATCAACTAGGCGGCCAGCTTCAGACTGGACACCGCTTTCTTCAGCTTCGCCTCAGGAACACCCTCTTCACGAAGTTTCTCGATGAGCTGCGCGAGAGCGCTGCCTTCCATGCGCTCCAAATCTTCACGTAATCCCGCGCCAACATACGCGCGCAACAATCCCTGATAGCCGGAAAAACCTTTGAGCGGCGCAATCTTCTTCAAGTCGCTCACCACATCATCAGGCATTCGCAAGGTGACAGACACCATCGGACGATCTTTCGACAAACGTTTTTTTATGGTTTCAAGTTTCATAATTATCCCTTTCGTGAGGCTCGGCCTTGCGAGCCGAAATGATGCGAATAAATTCGTCCTCAATCTCCAGATGCACTACAAATAATAACCGAAAATCGAAATCGCAACCCAATGCGCCTTCACGCTTTTCGCTACTTCGTGAGGCATCCAGATACTGAACGAATGGGTCAAAGAATACTTGAGCAGCCTGCTCAAATGAAACGCCATCATGTTTCCTTACGTTTAGCCTGGCCTTGTCTTCGTTCCATCTGAAACGAATGCCGCGCAATTCGTATTCAATATCCATGGATGGATTCTATATAACGTATTGCTTTTGTCAATACACTTTTTAAGCTTCGAAAGCTTTCGTCAAGCACCTTTCGCAGTCCGCGATAGGATATTTCATCCTGCATACTGGATTCCCGCCTGCGCGGGAATGACGCTGCATCGAACCATCTTTAGTCATCAGCAAGCATGCGAAGCGACAGCGCCAACTTGCGACTTGCAACTTACGTCCAGCGACTGCCTATTTCTGGTATTGATCAACTGCGCGGTTGTGATCGCTCAGGTTGCTGGAAAATTTTGACGTGCCATCGCCGCGCGCGACAAAATAAAGCGCATCCGTGCTCGCCGGATGCAGCGCGGCATAAAGCGCATCCTTGCCCGGCATCGCGAT
>JAJXWG010000014.1 GCA_021781695.1 Pseudomonadota bacterium | reverse complement strand
TCCCGGCTGCAAGCAGATACATGGAGTCATAACCTTGCGCGGCAGAAACAGGGGAAGGAATGCGCTCTATCTTGTAGGCTTTCTGATAGGCTTCGATGAAAGCCTTGCGCTTGGGCGTGTTAGGCTCCTGGATAAAGGTCTGCGGCATGCGCGCGCCCTCGCCGTTCTTGCCGGCGTTGTCGATGAAGTTGCCCATGGACAGTGTCCAGCTTCCAATCATCGGCACCTTCCAGCCCAGCTTCTCCATGCCATTGGCAATCTGTGCCAGTTCAGGCCCGATGCCATAGGTCAGGATAGCCTGCGCGCCGGCTCCCTTGGCCTTGAGCAGTTGTGCCGTCATGTCCACGTCCTTGATGTTGAACTTTTCCACCGCGACAGGCTTCAGATTCCTGGCTGCCAGCGCCTTCTCGAGATCTTCGCGGCCCAGCTGGCCATAATTGGTCGAGTCCGCCAGTATCGCGACCTTGGTGAATTTTCGTCCTTCGACTGCTTCGCGAACGATCATCGCAGACTGGATCACATCGTTGGCGGAAGTGCGGA
Source organism: Pseudomonadota bacterium (assembly GCA_021781695.1). Taxonomy (GTDB): domain Bacteria; phylum Pseudomonadota; class Gammaproteobacteria; order Burkholderiales; family Gallionellaceae; genus Gallionella. The sequence continues at coordinate 16,715 of JAJXWG010000014.1, read as the reverse complement.
AAATGTAGTTGTCGGCATATTCAGGCGGAAGAAACTGGCGGGTGATAGCGGTTCCGGTTGCCACGTTATTGATCACGGGTATTTTGGCTTCTTCGTAGAAACGCTGCGATGCGAGCGCAACACCGGTATTGATGTAGCCCAATGTGGCCGCCACCCTCTCCTTGTTGATCAGCTCCTGAGCCACCTGCACGCCGCGCTGATTGTCGGCCTGGTCATCGCGCTCGACCAGCTCGATCTTGCGCCCCAGTATGCCGCCCTTTGCATTGATTTCCGCAGCTGCCAGACGCACGCCATCGCGCATGGAAACGCCCATCGGGCTCGAACCGCCCGTGTAGGGGCCGGATACGCCTATCTTGATTGTGTCCGCGGCAAACACGGAGCAGGATGTTGCAAGCGCCAAAGCGGCAACGACAGATTTGATTTTGAGGCTCATATTTATTCTCCCATTACAAGGTCAGTCAAACAAAACAACGCAGGCTCACAACACCCGTCTTCTTGAAGCAATTCTATCAGTTAATTTCATCCCGGAGATTCATTCCTGTCAATCTGGCATAGGCTGCTGCAAGCGCATGGTCATCGCCCACGTTGCCCGGGAAAATCACCGCTGGCATATCCGGATACCGCGGATGATCGGCAGGGCAGCGCACCACGGAACATCCGGGCAGTATCTGCCCCAGCACGCGGGATGTGCGCAGCGCCAGACCCTTGCTCAGCACATCGTTCGAGGTGATACCTCCCTTGCTGATCAGAAAGCCTATCGTTAGAGGCAGATTGCGCACCACATCCATCAGGAATGCCGAAACCCTGTCGCCGAAGGCAAGCCGGCTTGCCTGATCGGGAAACGCTTTCTCGATGCGCGATGTATACACCACGGGCGTCAAACCTTCAGCATGGCTCTGCACGCATCTTGAGACCGTATCTTCAAGCAGCGCTTTGCGCGCCGCATCCAGGCGCTCGACATCCACTTCGATGGGAACTATCCCGGGCATTTTCAGCAACTGCTCAAGCTGCATCGTGGTTTTTTTGACATGAGAGCCGACAATGACCGCACCCGGGCGGCCATTCCTCACATAGCGCGCCATGTCTTCAGCGGCGACAGGCTGCTTGGGCAATCCGGACAGCGCGGTGAGCAGGCTTGCAGCACTTCTGAACAGGAAACGCTTGCCCTTCATCGCAGCCTCGCGCAACTGCTTTGCAAAATGATCGAGATCAGCCTGGGTCTCGGCATCGACAGCGCAGCACACATTGCCCTGCAGACCCATCAGGCGCTTCATGCTGTCGCCGCGCACATCGGCAAGCAGGAAGCGTTCGACGCTGCCGGCACGGATGCGCCCTCTTGTTTTTTCCTCGACATAGTCTGGCAAATAGCTGTATTGATAACCGAACACCGAATCTTTCGCAAATTCGGTTTCATGCACCGGGGTTTCTTTGCCGTTCACCATCAGGTAATGCACACTGTCCCGCGTGATGCGTCCACCCTCAAAAAAAGCAGGCACCAGAAAATGCGCATCGAAAGGCCCGAGCTCTTCCGCGATCACGTCGGTCTCGACCGGATAATGGCCGCGCAGCGTCGAATCTGAACGGCTGACCAGAATAGGATTGATGTCGCGCCCTGTTTTCTTGAGGCCGACCAGCGCCAGCTTCAGGTTCTTGCAAACCTCGCGCGTGATGTCTGCAGCAGCAGCCGCTCCCATGCCGCGCGTATTGGTCAGCACGAAAAACAGCGGCGAATCGTCCATTATCGCTTCGCGCAAGGTCGTCACATCCCAGCGCGTCAGCAGCAGACAGCTGTGCACTGTCTGCGAGCCAGTGGGGTCATCGTCCAAAACGATGATCTTGGTATCCTGCATGTAAAGATTCCCTAAAATGTGGATTGTAAACTCAAGCAGCCATTGCGCGCTTGACCATTGCGTCCGCGGTCAGCCCGTTGAACGCCATGATCTCGGCAGGGCTTGCAGTGGTCTCGCCACGCTTCCAGGCAAAAGTGTCCCGTTTAGCCGCGCGCGTGCGCAGCAGCACAGGCTCGAGCACGGCGCTGGGCCCGCCGCTTACGGCAAGCAGCACATCCGCATCGAACAGCGCGTTGAAATGCGCATCGTCCATGAACTTGTTGTCAGGCTCAGCCACCGTGTCCCAGGATATGTCAGTCGGGCGATAAAGGCGGCGCGGGTTCACCACTGCAACGATGCGCACCCTGTAACCCTGAGCTTCGAGCTGATCTTTCGCCTCGAACACCGGCAACAGCACCATGTCGCCGGTCACTGCGAACACCACGGTCTTGCCGCCGCTCTTGCTCTCATATATGGTCGCAGCGCCCTCTTCCATCGCATACTGCGCCTCTGCGATGCTCATGTAAACCGGCAACGGGCTCTTCGATGCGATGATCACCATGCATTTGTTGAAACTGTTGGTGGCATAATCATATGCTGCCTGTATCGCATTCGCATCGCAGGGGAACAACGGATAGGTATTGCCGTTGCGCATCTGTGCAGCGAAGTAATTCTCGATCTCCGGGCGCTGGTGCGTCCAACCGTTTCGTCCCTGTTCCAGCGCGCCTGCGGTGAACATCGTCACGATGGAAGGCGTCTTGCGGCGCAGCTCAGCCATTGCCTGAGCCACGGTCTGAACGATGGGCCAGCCGTTGATTGCGAAGCTCTCGTAGGAAAGCCAGAGCGCGCGCGAACCGAACAGGCAAAGGCCTGCTGCAAGCCCGGCACAGGCATCCTCGTTGAGCGGCTCGTACACCTGGCCTTCCGGCTCCTGGTTGTAGAGCGGATCGGCAGTCGGATGACGAATTTTGAGAGCATCGTTGATGTTCTTCATCGCCGATGCCTCGTTGCCATCGGCATTGGTGACGACAAAGCGCCTGTCCTGGGTGCCAACGTACGCGGCCAGCGCACCCATCGCGGTTGCAGGAACAGCCTTTTCGGTCTTTACATAATCGTTGAACGGCATACGGCCCAGAGGTGCAAGTTCAAGCACATGCTCGGTCACAGCCGTTTTGGCTGCCGGACCACCGCCCGCGCGCATGAAATTCTCGCGCACGATAGCCCAGGCCTCAGGATTCAACGCACGGCGCTTCAATCCCTCTATCATGTGCGGCTTGTCCAGACTGTCGGTAGGATAAAGGTTGTGAGACTTGGCACCCACCGTATGCACGCCCGTACCCTTCATCTGTTTGATGATGAAGGCTGTAAGCGTCCCGCCCAGCGCCGACTTCGCCGCTTTATTCATGCCGGAGAGCACGGCAGCGGCAAATGCAAGGCGCTGCTTCAAGGAGAAATAGGAGCTGTCCGCATATTCGCCCGCCTGATTGCTGTCATCAAAATCCTTCGCATTGACCAGCACCACTTCCTTGAAGCCATGCCCTTTCCAGTAGGCGATCATCTCCTCGTTGGTGAATCTCGACACCATGGAATGATGCTCCTGGCTGTAACCATTCCAGATCAGGGTCGGCAGGAAGTTGGTCACCTTGGGATAGGCGGTATTGAAGTGCATCATGGAATTCAACACATAAGGCTCGCCCATTCCGCCGTCGCCTATGGTTACCGGGAACAGCTTGCCCGGATGCAGCAGCGCCCCCGCCATCGCGAAATGCTGCCCCTGACCCAGCGGACCTGCAGGTGCTAACAATCCGGGAATGGCGCCCGACAGGTGACCCAGCAGCCCATGCTTTTCGCGGAAACGCGCCATCATGTCGCTCACCGTCTTAATACCCATCTCTTCGAGCGATGTATCGAGGAACATCGCACTGTAGAAACCGGGAGCGTGGTGCCCAACCTCGGTGACGATATTGGTATGCCCCAGCATCACGAGCGAAGCATAGGCCTCCGCACTGCTGGCAAAACCGCCCGGATGGCCGGAGCCCTTGGAACCGCACACCTGCAGCGTGACATAGCGCAGCGCATCGGCCATCAAAAGCGTCTGATAGGCCGCATCATATGAATCCGGATCGCTGATCGCGGATTGACCTTCCCCGATAGCCGCACGGCTTGCATGTTTGGAAAAATCCTCCCAGGCCGTTCCAAAATACTGAATGCCTTCACAAAATTTTGGTGCTGTGTTCGTCGCCATCATACTGCTCCTTAGAAGTTTAATATCACCGACTGTAACGTCGTTCAAGATTCAAAAAAACATTTGCCGGCAGAATACCGCCTGTTATAATATTTCGCAATACACAATCGTTTTCACAATGCGAAAAATGAAAAAAGAACCCAATTCCATACAGGTAATCGAGAGGCTTGCAAAATTGCTGGATGCCATCGCCGCGCAAAACGAAGATGCCAGCCTGAAAGTGCTGTCTGCCGAAACAGGATTGCATCCCTCGACCGCTTTTCGCATACTCGCCTCGCTTGCCGAGCAGGGTTTCGTCGAGCGCACCAGCCGCGGCAACTATCAGCTGGGCGTTAAACTCATGCAGCTTGGCAACCGCGTCGGCGCAAGCACCGATTTCAGAAGGATCGCGCTGCCGTTGATGGAAAAGCTGCGCGATCAGCTTGACGAGACCGTCAATCTGACCGTGCGCGAAGGTGACGAGGTAGTCTATATCGAGCGCTCCCTGGCCAAGCGCATGATACGGGTGGAACAGGTGATCGGCAGCCGCGCGCCGCTGCATGTGACCGCCGTGGGCAAGCTGATGCTGGGAGAGATGGGCAAGGAGGCCTGTCGCAGCTATGCGAAACGCAGCAGGCTTCCTCAATACACGGCCAACACACACAAAACGGTCGCTGCGCTGCTGCAGGACTGCATCGCATCGGCAAAGCGTGGATACGCCTATGACAACCAGGAAGCCGAACTGGGCGTGGGATGCATAGGAGCGCTGATACGCGATGCCAGCGGTCATGTGGTCGCGGGGCTGTCGGTATCCGCACCGATAGAAAGACGCCGCGACGAATGGACAGAACAGGTGATGAAGGCCAGCGAACAGATTTCCAGACAGCTCGGTTATCATGCGCCTTTCTCGAACCACCTTCAATGAGGACACACATGAAATCGAAGCAATATCTCACACTCAGCGACGCTAAGATCATCGCCGCCGCCTGCGAGGCCGAGGCATTGCACCACAACTGGACTGTCAGCATCGCGATCGTCGACGACGGCGGCCATCTGATCTGGCTGCAGCGTCTGGATAACGCGCCGCTCACCAGCATGAACATCGCCGCCGGAAAGGCGCACACTTCGGCACTGGGACGCAGGCCATCCAAAGCGTATGAAGAGGTCGTGGCAGGCAACCGCAACGCGTTTCTCTCCGTTCCCGGCAACCTCACCATGCTGGAGGGCGGCGAACCCATCATGGTTGACGGCGAATGCGTTGGGGCTGTCGGCGTGTCCGGTGTCAAGTCGAATGAAGACGCACAAATTGCTCGCGCCGGCATCAGCGATTTCCTCGGCCGGCAATAAACAGGATATACTTTTATGATGAACCATTCATCCGGAGAGCACTGATGCGCATCGGACTATTCGTCACCTGCCTGGTTGACTCTATACGTCCGGGCATCGGTTTTGCGGCAATCGAATTGCTTGAGGCCGCAGGCTGCGAAGTCGTCGTGCCAGAGCAGCAGACCTGCTGCGGCCAGCCCGGTTACAACTCAGGCGACAGCAAGATGGCCCGTGCACTCGCGCTGAAATTTCTGGCGGAGTTCGAAAGCTTTGATTACATCGTGCTGCCATCCGGCTCCTGCGCCGGGATGATACGCGTGCACTATCCGGAGCTCTTCAAGGACGATCCTGAACAGCTAACCAGATTCATCGCGCTAGGCACGCGCACATTCGAGCTGACCGACTTCCTGCACAGGATCGCAAAACCGGAAAAGATGCCGGGCACCTTCAAGGGCCGACTCACCTATCACGACTCATGCTCGGGATTGCGCGAGCTCGATGTGTACGAGCAGCCCAGAGCCCTGCTCGCAGGAATGCCCGGTGTCACCCTGAACGAGATGGTGGAATCGACCACCTGCTGCGGTTTTGGCGGGACATTCTCGGTGAAGTATGGCGAGCTTTCAACGCGCATGGCCGACAACAAATGCCGGCACATCGTGGACACGCATGCAGGCACCATCGCAGGCGGAGATCTGGGCTGCCTGCTCAACATAGAAGGCAGGCTTAGGCGCAATGGCGACCATGCCACCCGCGTGCTGCACATTGCGGAAATTCTGGCCGGCAAGGATATGTGATGCAGAACAGATCAGCCGATTTCAAACGCCAGGTCACCATCAAGCTTGCCGACACCAGGCTGCAGCAGGCATTGTCACGCCTGCAGTCGCGTTTCGTCGAAGGGCGCACCGCCGTGATCAGCGAGATACACGATCTCCAGGAGACGCGCGATGCGGCAGCAATGATCCGCGATCGCGCGCTCGATAATCTCGATCACTGGCTGCTGCACTTTGAAGCACAGGCGACAAGACGCGGTGCTGTCGTTCACTGGGCTGAAACCGCAGAAGACGTGAACCGCATCGTAGCCGGTATCGCCGAGCTGCACGGCGTAAAGACCGCCACCAAATCCAAGTCCATGGTGAGCGAAGAATGCGGGCTGAACGAAGCGCTTGAGCATGCTGGCGTGAAGGTTGTGGAAACGGATCTTGGCGAATACATATTGCAGCAGGCGCACGAAGCGCCCTCGCATATCGTCGCCCCCGTCGTGCACAAGAACAAAGAAGAAATCTCCGATCTGTTCGAGAAGATACACCAGTTGCCGCGCAAGACCGGGATCGCGGAGCTTTGCCGCGAGGCGCGCGAAATCCTGCGCCCCGCTTTCCTGAGCGCGGACATGGGCATCTCGGGCGCCAATTTCCTGATCGCCGAAACCGGCTCCGCGCTGATCGTCACCAATGAAGGCAATGGCAGGCTGGTGACCACGCTCCCGCGCGTGCATGTCGCGATCACCGGCATCGAAAAGGTCGTGCCCACGCTGGAGGATGTAGCCACACTGCTGCGCCTGCTTCCGCGCTCCGCGACAGGCCAGTCCATCACCAATTACGTATCCCTGTTGACCGGCACCAAAGGCGAAGGGGATCCTGAAGGCCCTGAGCACTTTCACATCGTGCTGCTGGACAATGGAAGAAGCAGCCTTCTGGGCGGCCCGATGCAGGAGATGCTGCGCTGTATACGCTGCGGCGCATGCATGAACCACTGCCCCGTCTACCAGAATATCGGCGGGCATGCTTACGGCTGGGTTTATCCCGGCCCGATGGGATCCATCCTGACACCGCTGCTGGGTGGCATGGAAAACGCACCGGACCTGCCCAATGCCTCGACTTTATGCGGCGCCTGTTCTGTCGTCTGTCCGGTCAAGATTCCGCTGCCGGACCTGCTGCGAAATCTGCGCGAAAAACAGCTGGTGCTCGGCATGAAGCCGCGCCAGGAAACCGCGCTGCTTGGAATCTGGGCATGGCTTGCGCTGCACCCCAGACTATACGCGCTGGCAACGGGATTCATTGTGCGCTTCATGAAACTGCTTGGCGGAAGGGAAGGACTGCTGCATAAGCTGCCCGGCGCATCCGGCTGGAGCGACGGCCGGGATTTCCCTGCGCCACAGGGCAGGACCTTCCGCGAACTGTACCGACAGAGAAAGCACCCATGAACGCTCGAGAAAGAATACTGGCCAGGATAGCCAGCCGCAAACCGGACAGCGATGCGTTGGGCCACCATCTTGCAACGCATCCTCGCGGACCCCAGCCGCCCGTTCCTTGCGATCTGAAGAAACACTTTGCAGAGCGCGCCAGAAAACTCTCAAGCGACGTGGTCGAAGCGGATCAACTAAGCCATGCACCCGGACTGATCGCGGACTACTTGCAGCAGAAAATGCTGCCGATGCAAGGCGTGTGCTGGCCTGCGCTAGCCGATCTTCCCTGGCTTGAAGCCGGACTAAACATCGAGGCGCGCCCCGCAAGAGACCGTGATCTGGTGGGCATCACAGGCGCTTTCTGCGCGATCGCTGAAACCGGAACCCTGCTGCTTCTGGGCGGAGAATTGACGCCGGCTTCCACGAGCCTGTTGCCGGAAACCCATGTGGCCATCGTCCACCCCCATCGCATCGTGGCCACGATGGAGGACGCCTGGGAACTGTTGCGCCGCGAATTCGGCACACCGCCAAGAACCGTGAATTTCATCTCGGGCCCCTCGCGCACCGCCGATATTGAACAGACCGTCACGCTGGGCGCGCATGGGCCGTATCGCGTGCTGGTGGTACTGGTTCAATCCGCAATATAAATCGCACGGAAATCGTTGACGTTGGTAAGCGTAGGGCCTGTCACGACCGCATCTTTAAGTAGCCCGAAGAATCCGTGTCCGTCGTTGTTTTCAAGACTTGCGGCAGCAGACATGCCCAGCGCTTCCGCCCTTGCCAGACTGTCAGGTGCAAGATAGGCGCCCGCGATTTCTTCGCTGCCATCCACGCCGTCGGTATCGCCTGCCAGCGCGTATACACCTGGCTCACCCCTGAGGCTCAATGCAAGAGAGAGCAAAAATTCGACATTGCGGCCACCGCGCCCGTTTCCTTTTACGGTCACGGTCGTCTCGCCACCCGAGAGCAGCACGCAGGGCGGCTTGAATGGCAGACTGCGCTTCTTCACCTGCAGCGCGATGCTGCCCAGCACCTTGCCCACATCGCGCGCTTCGCCCTCGATCGCATCGCTTAAGATATGACAGCCCACACCCAGGCGATTTGCCAAAAGAGCTGCCGCTTCCAGCGCCATTTGCGGCGTTGCAATCAGGTGCGTTGTGATTTCCGGCAGCCTTGCATCCTTCGGCTTGACCGACTCGCCACGGCCGCTTGTGAGCAGTGCCGTCACGCGACCCGGCACGCTGATCGCGTAGCGGTGCAGGATCGCAAGCGCGTCGCTGCATGTGCTCGCATCCGCGACGGTCGGACCCGATGCGATGTCGACCGGGTCGTCGCCTGGCACATCCGAGATGATCAGGTTCACGACTCGCGCAGGAGAACAGGCCGCAGCCAGACGGCCGCCTTTGATCGCAGAAAGATGACGGCGCACGCAGTTAATCTCGGAAATTGCAGCCCCGCTTTTCAGCAATTTACGGTTGATCCGCTGCTTGTCTTCAAGGGTGATTCCATGAGCAGGCAGCGACAACAGGGATGATCCTCCGCCCGAAATCAGGCACAGCACAAGATCATCTTCCGTCAAATTGGATACCCTATCCAGCATGCGCTGACTTGCGATGAGTCCCGCCTGATCCGGCACCGGGTGTGCTGCCTCGACGATCTCAATTTGCCTGCATTGCACCGAATAACCGTAACGCGTCACGACCAACCCTTCTAGCCTTGCCGACGGCAGGCTGTCTTCCACTGCGCGCGCCATCGCAGCCGAGGCCTTGCCCGCGCCGATGACGATCAACCTGCCCTTGGGCAGCGCCGGAACATACCGGGGAATGCAAAGCGCAGGCTGTGCTGCCGCAATGGCAGCGGCAAACATCTGCTGCAGCAATTCGCGCGGATTCTGCTCGCCCATCTTATACACCGCGCATCAGCCACCACCAGACGGTGAGCGTGGCAAAGGAGATCAGCAGGCCCACTGCGACCATCAAGGTGGCAAAGGGCGGGTCGAGGTCGTGTTCGGTGGCGAGTATCGCCGAGGTGATCATCGGCGGCATCGCAGCTTCGAACAGCGTGATCTGTATCGCCTGACCATGCGCGTGCAGGAGCGGCACATACAGCAGGAACAGGACCAGCGGGGCCAATACCAGCTTGAATCCCAGGCCGATGGCAAGCTTTTTTCCATTGCCCGCCAGATGGCCCAGGCGCAACTGGAAGCCGACAGACAGGAGTGCCAGCGGCGCCAGGGTGTCGCCCATGCGTTTCAGAACAACGCTCACCCACTCCGGATAGGACATCGGCATCAGCAAAAGCGCAATGATGAGCGCGATGAAAGGCGGGAACAGAGCGATGCGCTTGGCCATCGCGGCGATGCCCGGCACACCCGTGGAGTAGATGCCTGCAAAGGTGATGCCAAGCGTGGAGAGCACGAGAAACGAACCCAGCTGGTCGACGATGATGCCGCTGGTAATCCCCTGATGACCGTAATACGCCTCTATCATCGGCAAGCCCACATAGGAAGTATTGCTCAATCCTCCGGTCAATATCAACGCACCCACAGTAGAACGCGGCCAGTTCATCCAGCGCCCAAGCATACTGAAGAACCCTGCCGACATCGCAAACAGCAGCCATCCCATTGCTGCCATCAGCCCGACATCGCCCGTAAGCTTCAGTTCATGAACATAAAGGAGTGTCAGCGCGGGCAGCGAAACATGGATGATGAAACTGTTGAGCACGGCGGGCGTGTTGACCGGCATGCGCTTGTAGCGGTGCAGCAGCACGCCGGCAATGAAACAGAAGATGAGCAGGAGGAGGTTGTTCATTCCGTCAATCCCGCGCAGGCGGGAATCCAGCTAATGCGAAATATTTTCGCTAATGAACGCCTTCAGTGCCGCGACATCCGCATCCATCACATGAACGCGCTGCGGCAGATCCTCAATGCCTTCAAGCGCCTTCGGGCGTTCGGGTTTTCTACCCAGCGCCTCGACGATGGTTTCCTCAAATTTCGCGGGGAGTGCTGTCTCGAGGCAGATCAGCGGCAAGCTGGGTCGGCGCTGTTCCAGCCCGACTTTCAGCCCGTCTGCGGTATGGGTGTCTATCATCACACCGTATTCTTCCCAAAGCTCGCGTATCGTCTTAAGCCTGTCCTGGTGTGTGCTCCTGCCTGATGCAAAGTTGAATTTGGCAAGCGCATGCCAGTATTCCGTTCCCCTGATGTCGAACGCGCCGCCCGCATCGACCTTGCTCCAGAGTTCTCGCACCTTTTCCCCGTCGCGGCCTACCAGGTCGTACACGAAACGCTCAAAGTTGGACGCCTTGGAAATATCCATCGAAGGGCTGCTGGTTTCATAGGTGTGATCGGTTCCGCGCGGACGGTAGGCACCTGTCCTGAAGAACTCGTCCAGCACGTCGTTCTCGTTGGTGGCTAATATCAGTTGGCCTATCGGCAGCCCCATCATGCGCGCGATATGCCCGGCACAGATGTTGCCGAAGTTGCCGCTTGGTACGGAGAAGGCAACCTCTTCGTCATTGGACTTCGTCGCCGCAAAATAACCCTTGAAGTAATACACGATCTGCGCGGATACTCTTCCCCAGTTGATCGAGTTGACTGTGCCTATCTTGTGGGCCGCCTTGTATGCGTGGTCGTTGGACACCGCCTTGACCATATCCTGCGCGTCGTCGAACATGCCGTTGATCGCGATATTGTAGATGTTGGGATCCTTGAGCGAATACATCTGCGCACGCTGGAACGCGCTCATCTTGCCGTTCGGGGACAACATGAACACGCGTATGCCGCGCTTGCCGCGCATCGCATATTCTGCCGCAGAACCGGTGTCGCCCGAGGTCGCACCCAGTATATTGAGCTCCTGATGCTGCTTGTCCAGCGCGTATTCGAACAGGTTGCCCAGAAGCTGCATCGCCATGTCCTTGAACGCAAGCGTCGGCCCGTTGGAGAGTTCAAGCAGATGCACGCCGGGCGAGAGCGTTCTTAACGGCGTGATTTGCGAAAAATCGGAATCGGCGCGGCCGTAGCCGTAGACCTTCGCAGTATAGGTTCTGTCTATGATGGTTTTCAGGTCATTTGCCGGAATGTCTGTGGCAAATTTTGAGAGCACAACAAAAGCAAGCTCCGCATAGGAAAGATTGCGCCATGCGTCGAGCTCAGCGCGCGTGACCTTGGGATATTCCTCCGGCAGATAAAGCCCGCCGTCGGGCGCAAGTCCCCCCAGCAATATTTCGGTGAATGTCTTTGCGGGCGCCAGCCCGCGTGTGGAAATATATTTCATCTGGTCTACTTTCCCAGCTCTTCCATGCGCAGCCTGGTCACCTTGCCTGCCACGACACCCAGCGCTTCTATCTTCTCTATCGCGGCATTGATGCGCTTCTCGCGCGTCTGGTGGGTGAGCATGATGAGATCCGCCTGGGTTTCCCCTTCGCCAGGTTCCTTCTGGATCACCGCGTCAATCGAAATCTGCTCATCTGCCAGGATGCGCGTGATGTCTGCCAGCACGCCGGTCTTGTCCGCGACACGCAGGCGCAGATAGTAGCTCGTGACCACTTCGCTGATCGGCAACATCGGCAATGCGATCATCGCATCGGGCTGGAAGGCCAGATGCGGCACGCGGTTCTCCGGATCAGCGGTGTGCATGCGAGTGATGTCAACAAGGTCCGCGATCACGGAGCTTGCTGTGGGCTCAGCCCCGGCACCCTTGCCGTAATAGAGTGTGGCGCCAACCGCATCGGCTTGCACCAGCACCGCGTTCATAGCACCCTCCACGTTTGCGATCAGTCGCTTTGCAGGGATCAGCGTCGGATGCACGCGCAACTCGACGCCATCGAGAGTGCGCTTGGTGATTCCCAGGAGCTTGATGCGGTAACCCAGCTGTTCGGCGTATTTGATGTCCACCGCATCGAGCTTGGAGATGCCTTCGATGTAGGCCTTGTCGAACTGCACCGGGATGCCGAAGGCAAGCGATGCCAGCAGCGTGATCTTGTGCGCGGCATCCACGCCTTCGATGTCGAAGGTGGGGTCGGCTTCCGCATAGCCCAGACGCTGCGCTTCCTTCAGCACGGTATCGAATGGCAGTCCCTTGTCGCGCATCTCGGAGAGGATGAAATTGGTCGTGCCGTTGATGATGCCGGCTATCCACTCGATGCGATTCGCAGTCAGCCCCTCGCGCACCGCCTTGATGATGGGGATGCCACCCGCCACCGCAGCCTCGAAGCCTATCATCACGCCCTTGTCCTGCGCCGCCTTGAATATCTCGTTGCCGTGCGTTGCGAGCAGCGCCTTGTTGGCGGTAACCACATGCTTGCCGTTTTTAATCGCCTGCAGCACCAGTTCCTTCGCCACGCCATAGCCGCCGATCAGCTCGATCACGATATCCACATCGGGGTCGTTCACCACCGAAAAGGCATCGTCGGTCACGCGGCATGAACCATTCGTGATCTGTTTTGCAAGCTCCATATTCTTGTCGGCGACCACCACGATGCGGATCGGACGCCCGGCGCGCCTCGTGATTTCCTCACTGTTGCGCTGCAACACGGTATATGTGCCCCCGCCTACGGTGCCGATGCCCAAGAGTCCTACGTTGATTGGTTTCATAAAAAATCAGTTCCGAGTCGTTAGTCGTTAGTCGTTAGTCGTTAGTCGTTAGTCGTTAGTCGGTTTTAATTGCCAACCAAAGTCCAACGTCTAGCGACTGAATTTTTTGCGGTAATGCTCCAGAAAACGCGCGATGCGCGCGAAAGCCTCGACCAGATCGTCCACGTTTGGCAGGAACACCAGACGCAGATGATCCGGATGTATCCAGTTGAAACCCGTGCCCTGCACCACCAGCACCTTTTCGGACTCCAGGAGTTCCAGTATGAACTGCTGGTCATTCTCTATGGGATAGATTTTCGGGTCCAGGCGCGGAAAAAGATACAGGCCCGCCTTGGGCTTGACGCAGGTGATGCCGGGTATCTCGGTCAGCAGCTTGTAGGCAAGATCGCGCTGCTTGCACAATCGTCCGGTGGGCAAAACCAGATCGTTGATGCTCTGGTAACCGCCCAGCGCGGTCTGGATCGCGAACTGCCCGGGCACGTTCGAACAGAGACGCATCGACGCCAGTATCGTCAGCCCGTTGATGTAGTCCTGCGCATGCTTCTTTTCTCCCGACACCACCATCCATCCCGAACGGTAGCCGCAGGCACGGTAATTTTTCGACAGGCCGTTTAACGTGACGAACAGCACCTCGTCGGAAAGCGAGGCGATCGAGGTGTGTGTGGCGCCGTCGTAGAGCATCTTGTCGTAGATTTCGTCGGCGAAAATGATCAGGTTGTTTTCCTTCGCGATCTGCACGATCTCTTTCAGGATGTCATCCGAATACAGCGCGCCCGTCGGGTTGTTCGGATTGATGATCACGATGGCGCGCGTATTCTCCGTGATCTTGGATCTCATGTCCGAAAGATCCGGATTCCATTCATTTTCCTCGTCGCACAGGTAATGGCGCGGCGTGCCACCGGCCAGCGTGACTGCCGCCGTCCACAGCGGATAGTCGGGTGCGGGCACCAGCACTTCATCGCCTGTGTTGAGTAAACCCTGCATCGCCATCACGATGAGTTCGGATGCGCCGTTGCCGATATAGATGTCGTCAAGTGTCACGCCCGAAATCTTCTTGGACTGGCAGTAGTGCATGATCGCCTTGCGCGCGGCGAACATGCCCTTGGAATCCGAATAGCCGGAGGAGTTGGGAAGATTCAGGATCACGTCCTGCTGGATTTCCTCGGGCGCCTCAAAGCCGAACGGGGCGAGGTTGCCGATATTGAGCTTGATGATGCGCTGCCCTTCCTCCTCCATCTGCTTGGCGCGCTCCATGACCGGCCCGCGTATGTCGTAGCATACGTTGGCGAGTTTGCTGGATTTCAGGATTGGTTTCACTTGTCGTTTACTCGGGTAACGCGCGGCTTGCGCGAAAGTGTGCAATTTTACCTGTGCATGCTGCGCACAGCAAATCGGATGCGAAATTCGCGATGATTTGACGCGCATCTCGACTAGCCTCTACACTCTTTGCCACGACAAACTGCGAGGTCTTCATGAAACTGCATCTGGCCAATCCCGGCGACATCAAGCTCTTCACAGGCTACTCGGACGATCATGTGATGGTCAACAAGGTGCGATTTGACGGAAGCCTCGTGGTCCTGGCAGAAGAAGTCCGCACCGACTGGCATGCCCTGAGCTTTGACGAATTGAGCGAGACGCACTTCGACTACTTTCTGGCCTTGAAGCCCGAGGTGCTGCTCCTGGGCACAGGAACAAAGCAGCGCTTCGTCCACCCCCGACTGTACCGCACCCTGACTGACGCTGGCATAGGCGTGGAATGCATGGACACCCCTGCCGCTTGCCGCACCTACAACATACTGGTTGCGGAAGACCGCAAGGTGATCGCCGCGATCATGACGACAGCAAGTAGCAAGTAGCAAGTAGCAAAAGAATTATACTGACTGCTTTCCAGACACTTATCCTCCACAATCGATTGACTGACAGGACACAATGAATTCCACTTTAAACGGTGTAATCCGGCAAGTCGAAGGCGCCATACTCGGCAAGCCGCAGCAGATCCGCCTGGCGCTCGCGTGCCTGATCGCGCGCGGTCATCTTTTGATCGAGGACGTTCCGGGAGTGGGAAAAACCACGCTGGCCCATGTGCTGTCGCGCACGCTGGGCCTGCAATTTTCCCGAATCCAGTTCACCAGTGATCTTTTGCCTGCAGACATCCTCGGCGTATCGGTGTTCGAACGCGAGAAGAACCAGTTCAAGTTCCACCCCGGACCCATCTTCACGCAGATGCTGCTGGCCGACGAAATCAACCGCGCCACACCCAAGGCGCAGAGCGCGCTTCTTGAAGCGATGGAAGAACATCAGGTCACCA
The DNA here is from genome assembly GCA_021781695.1 of Pseudomonadota bacterium. Taxonomy (GTDB): domain Bacteria; phylum Pseudomonadota; class Gammaproteobacteria; order Burkholderiales; family Gallionellaceae; genus Gallionella. Next base: position 1,253 of record JAJXWG010000014.1, on the reverse strand, counting down.
TTGAAGGCGTGACGCGCAAGCTCCCCAACCCCTTTTTCGTCATCGCCACACAGAATCCCTCCCACCAGACCGGCACCTATCCTCTGCCCGAGTCACAGCTGGACCGATTCCTGATGCGCATACAGATGGGCTATCCTGATCAGAAGGCCGAGCGATCCCTGTTGTGCGGCATCGACCGGCGCGAGATCATCGCCGGGCTCGCCCCGCAGATGGATACGGCAGGCCTGTTGGCATTGCAGCAAAGAGCGAAAGAAGTGTTCGTATCGGATGCGCTGCTCGACTATGTGCAGGCCCTGCTGCGCCATACCCGCGAATCCGAATCCCATGCGCATGGCCTGAGTCCGCGCGCTGGACTTGCGCTGCTCTCGGCCGCGCGCGCCTGGGCAATGATCGATGGCCGCAACGCAGTCATTCCGGAAGACGTGCAGACCATATTGCCGGGCGTGGTCAGCCATCGCCTGCCATCGGCAAGCGGCCATACTGCACAGCAGCTGATCGAAGCGGTGGCAATTCCATAAAGCCGTGTTCGCCGCGCTCAAATCCCGTTTCAGCAACTGGCTGTTCCGTCCGAAAATCGAGCAAGGCACCATCACGCTCACGCAGCGCCGCATCTTCATCCTGCCCACCCGGCAAGGCGTGATCCTCGCTTTCGTGCTGATCCTGATGCTGCTGGGCGACATCAATTACAACCTGAGCCTGGGCTACATACTGACTTTCCTGCTTGCGACAATGGCGATATTGTCCATGCTGCATACCTTCCGCAATCTGGCTTATCTGGAAGTTCGCGCCGGCCGCGCAAAACCCGTATACCGCGGCGAGTCCGCGCTCTTTCCGCTTTATTTTCACAGCAATCTTACGCGCCACCAGCTCGTGCTGAAAAACGAAACCGGCATCTGCTTCGATGTTGGGGAGCAGCAAACGGCCGAGGTGTTTTTTCCGCTGCCAGCCATAAATCGCGGCTGGCTGGAATCGGGAAAAATAACGATATATACGGAATATCCGCTGGGCCTGTTCCGCGCCTGGTCGTATCTGCATTTCGACATGCGCTGCCTTGTCTACCCCAAACCGCTTCCCGGTGCGGCGCTGCCGAAAAGCGCCGATGAAACCCGCAGCACGGACGAAGACTTCGCTGGGTTGCGCACTTATGTTCCAGGCGATTCCGAACCCCGCATCGCCTGGAAAGCCTATGCACGCGGCCAGGGGCTGCTGGTCAAGCAATTCGCGAACCAGACAGCCGGGGAATTGTGGCTGGA
>JAJXWG010000181.1 GCA_021781695.1 Pseudomonadota bacterium | reverse complement strand
GAATCCAGCCGAAACATACAGATGCAGGACGCTGACAGCAAGGATATAAGCGCATGCACACATTTTCGATACGCGCTTATCTACTGCTGCTGGTTCTGGCCTTGTCCGTCCCGTTCGTGATGGTGGTTGGATACGGCATCTATTCGGACAGACAGCAGACCATAGCCAATACCAAGCTGTCGCTTAAAATACTGGTCAACACGATGGTCACCAATACCGGCGGCAAGATCGACAATACCCGGCTGCTTCTGGAACGACTGGCTGCCCGGCCCATCGTCCAGCAGGTGGATCCTCGACACTGCGACCCCATCCTGCAGGAGCTCTACCAGCTCCACCCTGAGTATGCCAATGTCGATTACACGAACAAGGACGGACTGATGGTCTGCTCTGCGGTACCCGAACCCGGCGGAAGAATGATCAATATCGCACACACCTCCTGGTTCATGGAAGTGACTAAAAAACAAAGATTCGTCGTCGGGAAACCCCATTTCGGCCCGATCACAGGCAAGTGGGTATCCGTGCTCACCTCGCCGATCTTTAATGCGCGACATGAACTGATCGGGACAATCCAGCTCCCCCTCAACCTGAAATCATACGATCCCCAGATTCCTGCGCATCTTCTCGCACCCGGGAGCCACTACGGCTTCTTCAATGAAGACGGAGTCCTGGTGTGGCGCAACGTGGATCCGGATCATGTGATCGGCACACATGCAAAATCGGAAGCGGCAAGACAGGTCATCGCCCTCAGAAACGGTGAACTTGAAGGCACGGCCATGGACGGCGTGCCGAGATTCTATTCAGTGATGGAGATACCCGACACGGGCTGGATTGCCTGGATAGGCGTACCTGTTTCTGCGATCTATGCGGAAGCCAACAAGCGCGCAAAAATTGCGTCAACCATCGTGCTTATTGCAGTGCTCATGCTGCTTTTCATCACGCTGATCATCGCAAGGCGCATCACCCGTCCAATCGCCGCTCTGGAAAACACTGCGCGCGCGCTTCACAATGGCGATTTCGGGGCCAGGGCAACAGTGAAAGGCCCGCGCGATATCGCAGCCGTCGCTCAGGAGTTCAACTCCATGGTCGATGCCCAACAGCATAGCCTAGAACAACTGCGCATTGCCGCCACCGCTTTTGAGTCGCATGAAGGCATGATGATCACCGATGCCAATCACATCATCCTCAGGGTCAACAGCGCATTTACCCGAACGACAGGCTATGCCAGTGAAGAAATTGTGGGCAGAGCGCCGCTTTTGCTAAGGTCTGATCATCACGATGCGGTTTTTTACCGCGCGATGTGGGAGAGCATAGAGCGAACCGGCGGATGGCAGGGGGAAATATGGGGCAAGCGCAAGAACGGCGAAGTGTATCCGAAATGGCTCAACATCACTGCCGTTAAAAGCAGCCAGGGCGCTGTTACCCATTACATCAGCACGGAATTCGATATCACCGAGCGCAAAAAGGCCGATGAAAAAATCAATGAGCTGGCTTTTTATGATCAGCTCACAGGACTACCCAACCGCACACTGTTGCAAGATCGCCTGAAACTGGCAATGGCCGTCAGCACCCGTCACAAAATGCACGGCGCGCTGATGCTGATCGACCTGGACAATTTCAAGACGCTCAACGATACATTAGGCCATGACATGGGCGACCTGCTGTTGAAGCAGGTCGCAGAACGCTTATGCGCATGCGTACGTGCAGAAGAGGTGGTGGCAAGACTTGGCGGCGATGAATTCGTGGTGATCCTTACCAATCTGGGCACGCTTGAAAACCATGCCGCCACCCAAGCCGAATCCGTCGGCGAAAAGATACTCGCCGCGCTCAACCAGCCCTACCAGATCAATGAAGTGACTTTCCACAGCACGCCCAGCATCGGCGTCACCCTGTTCAAAGGCCAGCATGTCGGCATCGACGAGCTTTTGAAACAGGCCGACCTCGCGATGTATAAAGCCAAGGATACTGGGCGCAATGCGATGCGCTTCTTCGACCCGGCGATGCAAACGCTCGTCATCGAGCAATCCAAGCTGGAAGCGGACCTGCGCCGCGCCTTGAAAGAAAACCAGTTCGAGCTGCACTACCAGCCTCAGGTAACCATCGATGGCCTCATCACAGGCGCTGAAGCGCTGGTGCGCTGGCATCACCCCGAACGCGGCATCGTGCCTCCCGCAGAATTCATTCCGCTGGCCGAGGAATCCAGGCTGATTCTTCCGCTGGGCGTATGGGTGTTGGAAACCGCTTGCACCCGGTTGAACATATGGGCTCTCCAGCCTGAGCTATGCGAACTTAATCTGGCCGTCAATGTCAGCGCGCACCAGTTCCGACAGGCCGACTTTGTCGAACAGGTGCTCTCGGCCATCAAAAAGACCGGCGCCAATCCGAGGCGCCTGAAGCTGGAACTGACGGAAAGCCTGATGGTGCAGAACATCGAAGACATCATCGAAAAGATGCGTGCGCTGAAGGCGCATGGCGTGGGTTTCTCTCTGGATGATTTTGGCACCGGATATTCCAGCCTGAGCTACTTGAAGCGCATGCCGCTGGACCAGTTGAAAATAGACCAGTCGTTTGTCCGCGATGTACTCACTGACGCCAACGATGCGGCCCTTGCCAGAACCATCGTGAAGCTGGCAGAAAGCCTAGGGCTGCAAGTAATCGCGGAGGGAGTCGAAACGAAAGAACAGCGCGTGTTTCTGATCGATGCCGGCTGCCATGCCTACCAGGGCTATCTCTTCAGCCGGCCTCTTCCTGTAAAGGATTTCGAGATGCTTGTAAATTCAAAGCCACATCAGGTTTGAAATGAACTGCCTAATAGCCAGCTAATTTTCAACAGGTACCATGCCAGTTAATCGAAAATGATGCACTGTGCATATTTCCAATGGCAATGAAAAAATATATACCGTTATTGCTTTTTGCAAGCCTGATGGGGTGTGCCACCTACCATTCCTCGCCGCTTGACGCTAAGCCCGTTGCCGTCAAGGATGTGGCGCATATCGTTGTCCATGCGGCAGATATGCCCCTACCCGAGCTGGCAGCCCACCCGTTTTTTCCAGCCGACGGGCTGGACATGACTGAGGTTGCAATGCTGGCAGTGGCGAACAATCCAGGGCTCAGGATGGCACGGGATGACCTGGGGATTAAACACGCAGAATCTTTTGCCGCCGGGTTGTTGCCCGACCCGCAGATAGGCATGGCGCGAATTTTTCCTGGCAACACCTATCCAGGCAGCGATACCAGCGGGTTCAACCTTGGTCTCAACTATGATGTGCTCGGATTGCTGACACGTTCTGCCGGCAGGCAGGCAGCGCTGGCCACAGAACGTCAGACCGATCTCAACCTGTTGTGGCAGGAATGGCAAGTGGTAAGCCAGGCGCGCGTGCTGTTCGTGCGCAACCTCTCACAGCAGAGACTGCTATCCATTCTGCAGCAGGAACATGCATTGCTGGCTTCCCGCTATACTGCAATTGAGAAGGCAGTTGCATCAGGTGAAGTGACGCTGGATGCAGGCAATACTGATCTGGCGTCGTTACAGAACACAGAGACTCATATCAACGACTTGTCGCGCCAGATCAACGCCAACCGGCACGAACTCAACGACCTGTTGGGGCTTGCAGCCGATACCCAATTAAAGCTGGTGGGCGAGGCAGACATGCCCCTGCTTAACGAGGAAAAAATACAGGAAAGCGTCGCGCATCTTGCACAGCGTCGCCCGGACCTGCGCGCGCTGGCATACGGTTA
>JAJXWG010000013.1 GCA_021781695.1 Pseudomonadota bacterium | reverse complement strand
GGTCAAAAATTGCGCGTAATAAGTATATATATACAGCAACGTGAAAGCCAGCAACATCTGCGCCAAGTAATTATAAATCTTTTCAGGCACCGGCGATACCAGCTTGTTTTTCCTGTTCAAAACATAGATCCAGATCACCAGGAATGCCAGGAACATGCCGAAATTGCTGACAAACTGCTGCATGCCGTAGATCGCACTGTGCCAGTGCGGCACCAACGTCATCTCGAAATCCCACGCGATCATCGTGCTGTAGAGCACAAAGAAGAACGGAATCCAGGTTGCGACCTTGTGAAAGCTTGCATATTCCCTGGGGCCTTTATCGCTTTCTGCCTGACGCTGGATGAACACCCAGTAGAGCCCCATCATGAAAATCATGCCGACCACCTCGCGCGACATCAGCCAGTATGGCTGATACCAGCCAGGCATGTGGAAATCCTCATTGACCGGCACATTCCACCAGGGAAAAGTATGTGAACCGCCTGCCAGCAGGATCACCAGCAGCACGGCCGCAAGCGGAAACAGCGCGTAAAGCGAGGTTGCCAGGTTGCGGACGTTATAACGCCACTTGGCGCCAACCAGATGCAATACGGAACAAAACGCCACACCACTCAAGGCCAGCGACAACACCACAACGAAACTTACCGTCAGAACAGACCAATTACTGTATGTCAACATTTTATATGCTCCCTAATTCGACTGCGGCGCCACATAACCTGCGGGTGCCTTTTGCAGAACCTTGCGCACGTAGTTCACCACATTCCAGCGCTCGGTCGGAGAAAGATCATTGGCGTAGCTCGGCATCACTGCCCCGCCCAACGTCATATAGCCGAAAATATATCCGTCGGGGTAGTCCGGCGATTGCCAGCTGTGCATGGTGTTGGTATAGGAGAGATTGAAAGGCTGCATGATCAGCTTCTTCCCGACCAGTCCGTCCCCATACCCCTTGAATCCATGACAGGGGGTGCAGTAAATCTCAAACAGATGCTTGCCCTTCTGGATCGACTTTTCATCCGCAACCACGGGATTAGCCATCTTCTTCGCAGCATCCAGATCCTCGACAAACACCGTCGTGCCCGGCACAGGGACAGAGCGTGAAGGGAAGGGATACATGCCGGGATTGGCAGGATCAGGACTTTCCTGAGGCTTCACACTGATCTGGTTCGCCATGTCTCTCGACCATGGCCATGCCTGCGCAAGACAGGGAGACAACAATAACAAAACTGCCAAGGATAACTTTTTCATTTCCCCGCCTCTTCCTGAATTTCTATAGCCTTGTGCTTGGTAAAGATCGCCTTCAATATACCCACGGCTCCCTCTTCCGCCTTGACCAGGATGCCGATGTTATCCACCGATACCTTGGCGTTGTACAAGGGAGATCGTTTCGCAGGCAATGCCGCACAGATCAAAAAGCCAAGCACGGTGATGTACACGCCCCCCAGAATGAACAGCTCATAGGTCAATACAAAATTGGGGGGCAAAGGCACGATGGGCTTGCCACCCTTCATCTGCATGAAGAAATTGGCCTGTGCACTCGATATCCCGAGAAAGCCAAGCGATCCACCAAGCACAGCGCCCACCAGCGTGAACCACTGCACATAGACAGGTTTGTCGCCCAGGAATCTCTCGACCTCGGGGTGCTCGATCGGGGATTTGACGATCATGTCGTCGTTGACATCAAAGCCATTGATCTTTGTATTGCGCAACTCCTTGACGACCGCTTCGGCCTGGTCGAAGTCGCCATAGAGCGCGAGTAGATGACGTTTGCTCATGATTAGTGCACTCCTTGTTCAACAGTACCATTTTGTTTCAGATGCAACGAGCGGTGATACACCATCTCCTTGACCTCGTACATGGACACGGACGGGAACATCTTGCAGAACACCATGAACAGCAGCGTGAACCAGCCGAAGCTTCCGAACACGATGCCCCACTGTATCATCGATGGCCACTGGTCGTGATCCCAGGTCCACGGATAGTAACCATGCGAGAAGGTCGGCGAGACGATCATCCAGCGTTCGAGCCACATGCCCAGATTGAGCAGCAACGAGGTGGCAAACAGCACCGGGATATTGGTCTGGAAGCGCTTGATCGCAAAGATCAAGGGAACGATCGATCCGCAGAAAATCATCGCCCACCAGAAAGGCGCATAAGGGCCTGTCATTTTCTGTATCAGCAAGTCCTTCGACACCGCATCGTGGCTGTACCAGACTGAGGCAAACTCGACGCAGTTGAGATAAGTCCACACCATCGCGATCGCGAACGTAAGGCGCACGATCTTCTTAAGGATGGGCAAGGTCATGTATTCTTCAAACTTGAACACATAGCGCAGGATGATGAACAGCGTGATGATCGCAGCACAACCCGAGTACAGCGCACCCGCGACGAAGTATGGCGGAAAGGAAGTCACGTGCCAGCCCGGCTGCTGAGACATGCCGAAGTCAGATGCCACGATGGAGTGCACCGATACCGCCAGCGGAATCAGAAAGCAGGCGATGGTAAGATATGTCACGCGGAAATTGCGCCACTGCCTGTCCGTGCCTTCCCAGCCCAATGCTAGCAGGGTATAGAGCTTCCTGCGCCATCCCGACTGCATGTTGTCGCGTGCAATCGCAAGATCCGGGATCATGCCGACGAACAGGAACAATACCGAAGAGCTCAAATAGGTAAAGATCGCCATCGCATCCCACAACAGCGGCGACTGGAAATTGGGCCATACCCATCTCTCGTTCGGATAGGGAACTGCATAATAGAACTGCCACAGGCGGCCCAGGTGAACCATCACAAAAAGACCCGCGGTCATCAGCGAGAAAGTGGTCATCGCCTCTGCAAAGCGATAGATGGGTTTGCGCCAGTCGGCATGCATCAGATGCAGAATCGCCGACAACAGCGTGCCCGAGTGGCTCATGCCAATCCAGAAGATGAAGGTGGCGATATAGAGTCCCCACACATGAGGATTATCGAGATTCGCAACCCCCATGCCCATCTGGTACTGGTAAACCTCGCAACCGATGCCGATGCCGAAAGCCAGCACTGCAAAAAACAGGATCACCCAGTAAAGCGGCCTCGGGTTTTCCAGACTCTTCATCACATCCTGGTTGATCTTGGCCCAGGCAATGTCTTCGCGTATATCTTTCATTGTCATTCCTTCAAGTTTTCAGCGGACTAAACAGCGCTTTCGCGCACGCGTTCCAGATACATCACCGAGGGATAGGAACGCAGCTCTTCAAGAATCCGGTAGCCGCGCAAATCCGTCCCGCCTTCTTTCTGATTCTTTTCCTGCGCATCCTTATCCAGGTCGACCTGCTGCGCCTGCCATTGCTTGTGTACGCGCGACTCAGGGTCTACCAGATTGCCGAAGGAAATCGCACCCGTGGGGCAAGACTGCTGGCAGGCGGTCTGCACCTCTCCTTCCCGCACGATTCGCCCTTCGCCCTTGGCTGTCACCTCTGCTGCGCGCAGCCGCTGAACGCAGAACGTGCATTTTTCCATCACGCCCTTGCCGCGCACTGTCACATCGGGGTTCAACTGGTAATTCATCTCTGCAGGCCAGACATTTTCTGTCGTCGGATAGTCATACCAGTTGAAATAACGGACCTTGAACGGGCAGTTGGCAGAGCAATAGCGAGAACCGATGCAGCGGTTGTATATCTGCGAGTTCAGTCCGTCCTGCGTGTGATTGGTCGCACCCACCGGGCACACTGTCTCACAGGGTGCGGCCTCGCACTGCTGGCACATCATGGGCAGAAACTGGAAACCCTGATCGGGAAAGTCTCGGCCATCCTCTTCCCAGTAACGCTCGATGCGCATCCAATGCATGACCTGCCCGTGCTTGAATTTTTCACGACCCACGACAGGCAGGTTGTTTTCCGCATAACAGGCCACCGCGCATGCGTTGCAGCCTATGCATGCATCCAGGTCGATCGCCATCGCCCATTTGTACGGATCGTGCGGCTTGTCATCGATAGGGTGGAAATGACGGACCGCAGCCCAGTTATCCAGTAAATTAGTGACAGACATGACTCAAACCTCCTTTGACAAATCGACTTGATCGGTGGACACGCGCGCGGCAATCTTTCTTCCCATTTGCCTGCCACCCGCAGGACCTTCATCCTTGACGACGATGACGCGCTGCCCGGTTTTGGTGATGTTCACGCGCGTCTCGTGCATGGCCAGCTCCCCTGTTGCACTTTCAAACACGGCATCCATGATCTCAAACGGATTGACGCCGTATCCTTTCGCGTAACGCCCCATTGCATCGTGACCGCGTCCGATGGGAATGGAGACCGCATCCGGATATATGCCCGGGAACAGATAAACCTGTGCGCTCACAGAACCCGTTTTCGATGTGACCTTGACGATATCACCCTCGACGATGCCCAGTTGCAGCGCCATCTTCGGATGCATCTCGACCCATGAGTCCCAGACGATGGTGGTCAAAGGATCGGGTGACTCCTGTATCCACGGCTGATTGGTGTGCCTGCCGTCGCGCAGATTGGATGTCACCGCGGGTATCAGATTCATCGGATACTGCTCGTCGATTTCTTTGGGGGCCGGCAGTTTCAAACCCGACACGTCGACTTTCAGGGACAGTGCGCCTGAAGCACCCGAAAGCTTGACGATGCCATTGGAAAGGGTGTCGTTCCAGAAAGTGTCGTCATCTGATCCTGCCCCTCCCAACGCAGCCTTGTTCTGCAATACCGCGCTGCGCAGGTAACCGTAGTAATCGTCAAACGCCTTGTACTCCTCTGCTCGGCGCTGCTTGACAAGTGCGAGCAGGATGTCGCCCATGCCTCGCGTATTCGCATGCAGCCTTTCCATCAATGGCTGCTGGATATTGATCTGCACCGTGTCCGCCAGATACTCGGGCACATGAGTACCCCAGTCTTCCATCTCCGAATCGAGCGGCAACACGAGATCGGCCTGCAATGCGGTTTCATCGAGGTAATGCGCGAAGGCAACCTTGAAACCCGCTTTGGCCATGTTGTCCCTGAACTTGTAGGAGGCTGGCGCGGTAAAGACCGGATTCGTCGCAACATTGAACAGCACCTTGTATTTCCCGGCTGCCAGACCGTCGTTGAGATCTTTTAGCGCTGCGGTCCTGCCTTTGGAGGGCGCCATCTGCGGGAAGGGTACGGACACTGGCGCCTCTATCGTCTTGCCTACATTGCCCAGCACCTGATTTAACAGATTGATCGCTGCCGCATTCTGCATGCCATGTACATAGCCTTCCGCAGCGCCGCCTGCCAGCACCAGACTCGGGCTGCGCAGCTTCAGGAGTGCTGCAATCTTGTCTATGTTGCTGGGCTCGACGCCAGTATCGCGGCTGACTCTGGCCTTGTCGTAATCCTTAACCAATTCCGCCACGTCGCCTGTGGACACACCCAGCGCATTGATGATGCCCAGTGCCAGTATGCCTTCGGTACCTGGACGCACGGCAAGCCAGCGATCCGCATTCGCGCCGGTCAAGGTCATCTTGGACTCGGCCTGAATCAGCACGCCGCGCTGGCCGTCCACCCCTTTTCGGAAGGCTGCATACTGCTGCGCAAAATGCACCGGAGACACCCATGTGCCCAGAAAGTCAGCGCCGAAAGACAACACCACCTTGGCCTTGTCGATACGATAACGCGGCATCTCCACCCCATAAAACTTCAGATTGGCCGCGCGCACGACGGCAGGGGATACCGCCTCATATACGAAATGATTCTTGCTGCCCAGACTGTCCATGTAGTTGCCCAGCAGCACTTTCTGATGCCCGCTTACATCGCCCGAAAGCAATGCGATTTCCTCACCCTTAACGCCTGCAAGCTTCTCGTTGATCAGCGCATAGGCTTTTTCCCAGCTGATCGCCTCCCCCTTGTCGCCTTTGCGCAGCAAGGGCTCGCGCACACGGTCGGGGTTGTAATGATGCTGCACGGCAGCCTGTCCCAAGCCGCACAGCTTGCCCTTGTTGATAGGCGACTCCGGATTGCCTTCCAGCTTCAGCACTCGGCCCTCGCGTATCTTCCCGGTAATGCTGCACCCTGCATCGCACTGCGCGCATGTCGAATTGAAATACACCGCAACACCGGGAATCACATAGTCTTTGGCTTCGACATAGGAAACCACAGTCTCCTTGCCGTCCTCGATGGAAGTATTGCCGCAGCCGGAAAGCGCAGCTGCAGCCCCTCCCCAGCCCAACACCTTCAGAAAATCACGCCGGTCAAACGGATGTCCGGCCAAATTTTTTACGGAATCACTGTCTATCATCACAGCCTCTCTGGTCAATTTTTTCATCACTTGTGGCACAGCCAGCAATCGTTCGGGCCTTTGGCAGTCAGTTCGCCTGCGGCATTCTTCGTTTCTGCAGGTTTCTGGAAGGTATACCAGTAAGCCTGCTTGCCCAGAGGCGTGCCGCCTTCCGGTATGCCGTCCTTATTTGCAACCACAACGACATGCTCCTTCATATGACAGCTGACACACCAACCCATGGTGATAGGCTTCTGGCGGCGCGCCGTGGTCATCTCCTTCACCTGCCCATGGCAGTAGCCGCAAACTTCCTGGACTGGGCGGCCCTGCTGTTCGATGAAGCGCTTGATGTGGCGCTCGTGATTGAAGCGCACGAAGTCGGGCAGGTCATGCACTTTCTTCCAGGGAATCGCCTTCTTGGCATCCCAGTACTTGAACAGCTCGACGATGCGGGGCTTGTCGCGCACGGATGGAATATTCTGATGGCAGCCCACGCATTTTTGCAGCGGCGGAATGCCCGCCGTCAGACTGCGCCTGGCATAGGTGTGGCAATACTGGCAGTTGATCTCCATCCCCCCCTTGGTAGGATCGCTATTGGTAAGATCAACTGTATTGCGGTTGCCCGCGTGACGGTAGTGGGGAAACTCGATGGGCTGCTGAACCTGCGGCCCCAGATCATCCTCTGTGGTAAGGGTAGGCTGCTGGTCGGTAGCGGCATAACATCCGACAGCCATCAAAAAACCTGCCAGAATGGCAGGAAAACATAAATAACGATGCATCGTAAGAACTCCCCCGGAAAAACAAATGGCCCCATGCCGTTTTTCAGCATGAATGAACTTTTTAGTCGGATAATTTCTGGTGCGGTGCGCCAAATAACAGGGTACTATTTTCCGATATTTTTTATCGCTGCAAATCAAGTTATTAGCGGGCACGCCCGGATAATGTCTGGTTTGTTTTTCAAAGTCAACAAGGTTTTCTATATATACTAATGGCTCTAAAAAAACTTATTTATATTTCGCGGTTTTACATTATTTGCTTATATTTTGTCGGAGTACCCCATGAACGGACAGACTCACTATGAACGAAGAAAAAGCAGTGCTGGAATTTTTTTCCCAAGTTGAAAATCTGCCGCTGGCCTTGTCGGTAGCCAATCAGATGGACGCCATGCGCGAACAGATGAATTCCCGCTTCTGGCAGGACCTGAAACAGCGCATCGATGCACTGCCTGGCAGGCCGGAATGGCAAACGGAAATCATTGAAGATCGCAACGCCGCGAAACTGCAACTGGGTTTGCAATGCAAACTGCGCAAGGCGCAACAAAACAGCCTTTTCACCATGCTGGAACAGCAGTACATGGGCGGCACATGGCGCATTTTTCTTGGTTTGATGTGGCAAAATGCACCAGCACCGGGGCAGCTTTCCCTGCCCGCGGTCGCAAGGCTGAAACAGGCGCTGCATGACGCCGGATTCAAAAGCAATGAACATTTCATCGCCTGGCGCTGGACAGATTTTTACCCGAGGCGCAGCGATTTCCTGATGAGTTACGCGCAACAGCCCGAAAAGTTGCTGGGCGAAGTCAAATCGGCCTTTTGCATGCCGGACCACATCGAATTGATCAATGCGGCCAATGCCGAGCTTTCACGTCAAACCGGATTATCCTGATCGAAGAAGCGATGTTCGAGGCCGAATCTTTGCGCCAGATGCGCGCCCAGCGCCTTGATGCCGAGGCGTTCCGTGGCATGATGTCCGGCCGCGATGAAAGCCACGCCGGTTTCATTCGAAAGATGGTAATTCTGCTCCGAAATCTCGCCCGTCAGATAGGCATCCACGCCTTGCCCGATGGCAGCCTCAAAATAGCCCTGTGCGCCCCCGCTGCACCAGGCCACATTGCGTATGATCCGATCAGGATTGCCGATGGCTTGCGGTTTTCGCTGCAAACACGCTTCCGTCTTCAAGACGAACTGCGACAAGCTCATCGCTTGCTCTAACTCGCCCCGGCAAGCTATATCCTGATCGCCGAAACGACCCAGCTCTTTTATCCCCAGAAGCCTGCCCAACTCGGCATTATTGCCAAGCTCGGAGTGCGCATCGAGAGGCAGGTGGTAAGCCAGAAGGCTCACATCGTGCTTCAAAAGCGCGGCGATGCGATTTTTCTTGATGCCGGTGATGCGAACATCCTCGTTGCGCCAGAAATAGCCGTGATGCACGATGATCGCATCCGCTCCCCAGCCTATCGCTTCGACTAACACCTGTCTTGATGCAGTCACGGCGGTAGCGATGCGCAGCACTTCAGGCCTGCCCTCCACCTGCAGGCCGTTCGGACAGTAATCCTTGAATCGATCGGCTTGCAGCAGGCTTGCGTTATAATCGCACAGATCCAGAAGCTTCATTTTCTCTCCAAAACCAACAAACGAGTCAACATGCGTAAACACTGGCTATTATTCACCCAAACCGTGACCATTGCACTGGCTTTTCTGTTCGTCATCCACACGCTGAAGCCTGAACTTTTGCCAAGCGCCGCGCGCAACGGCGTGATCACCATTTATGAAAGCACGGCACCCGCGGTCAACCCGCCGCTCACGGGCTTGAGCTTTGCCGCAAAAAAAGCCATGCCGTCTGTCGTCAACATCTATACCAGCACGATCATCAAAACACCCCCGCTGCTGGATGACCCGCGCTTCCGCTTCTTTTTCGGCGATCAGTCGCCGAAAAAGAGATCGAGTCTGGGATCGGGTGTCATCGTGAGCCCCGACGGCTATATCCTGACCAATCATCATGTCGTCGAGGCAGCGGACCAGATCGAAGTCGCCCTTGCAGACGGCAGAAAAAGCCGCGCGCATGTGATAGGCTCGGATCCCGAAACCGATCTTGCTGTAATCAAGATCGACCTTCCCGGCAGCCTTCCCGCGATCACCTTCGGCCATCCGGAAAATGCGCATGTGGGCGACATCGTGCTTGCGATCGGCAACCCGTTTGGCGTCGGACAGACCGTCACGATGGGCATCATCAGCGCGTTAAAGCGCGATCATCTGGGTCTCAACACCTTTGAAAACTTCATACAGACCGACGCTGCAATCAATCCCGGCAACTCGGGCGGCGCGTTGGTGGATACGAACGGCAATCTGGTCGGCATCAACAGCGCAATCTATTCGCCCAATGGCGGCTCCCTGGGCATCGGTTTCGCGATCCCCGCGACCATCGCCAAGAAGACCATGGAACAGATCATGCAGTATGGCTCGGTCACACGCGGCTGGATAGGTGCGGGAATACAGGAAGTCTCGCCAGATGCCGCAGCCTTCAGCAGCGACCATACGCGAGGCGTGCTGATCACGGAAGTGCTGCACAACAGCCCTGCCGAATTAGCAGGCATCAAGGCAGGCGATGTGCTGATCGCAATCGACAGCAAACCCATCAACGACTGGAGCGCGATGCTCGATACCATCGCCAATCTGCCGCCAGGCAAAATCGTCCCCGTCAAATTGGTGCGCAACGGCAAAGAAGTCGCGCTTCCCGTGAAAATAGGCAAACGCCCGAAACCCGCGGAACAATAAGGTCTCGCGGAGGCGCGGAGTAAATTCGCGTGAGCCGGTTTTAAATGTTCGATGGCATCGAGGCGTTCAGGATGCGCACCTCGCGCTGCGGGTAGGGAATCTCGATCTTGGCGCGCTGAAACTCGCGCCAGATGGCCAGATTTATTTGTGAGCGTAGTCCCGTCTGCCCCGCTTCCGGATCGGCTATCCAGGCCGACAATTCCAGCGTGATGCCGCTGTCGGCAAACTCGATCAGACTCACCGAAGGCGCAGGATCGGAAAGCACACGTTTGTGCAAAGCGGCCGCATCCAGCATGATCTGCATAGCGACATCCAGCGGACTGCTGTAGGCAACCTGCAGGCTTATCTTGATGCACATGTTCCTGTCAGAGAAAGAATGATTGATCAGGGTCGATGTGATCGCAGTCTCGTTCGGTATCAGCGATTCTGCTCCGTCCTGCCCCCGCAGCACCATGTAACGACCGGTCAGCCTCGTGACCGTGCCGTAACGGTTGTCCAGCGTGATGAGATCGCCCAGGCGGATGGACTTGTCCAGCAGCAATATGAACCCGCAGATGTAATTGCTGGCGATGCGCTGCAGACCAAATCCCAGCCCCACGCCAAGCGCACCGCCGAATACGGAGAGTACACGAATGTCGATGCCGACAAGCGACAAGGCCACCAATACCGATATCACCAGCAGCACGCCACGGATTATCTTGGTCAGCAACACGCGCGAGCTGGCATCCATCTCCTCCATGCGCATGATGCGGGCTTCCAAGAATCGCCCCAGCCATAATGCCGCCAGCACAGTCACCGCAATCGATATGATGCCCTGCATGATGACCAGCAGGGAGACGGACTGATGCCCGAAATTGAAGGTCAAATCGGCCATCGCCTCCAGCACCGTATTGAGCAGCCCCGTGATATGAAGTGCGACCGCGAGCCAGATGATGCCGGAGATGCCCAATTCCCAGGATTTCAGCTTGGATGAATTCGGAAACACCTTGTGCAGCACATAGACCAAAAGGCGTATGGCGGCCAGCGACAACAAGAGCGGTATGGCAAGCCTCAAAAACGTGACCGGCTGGTTCAATCTGATGAAAACGTCGCGCTCAAGCAGCACGCCGAGCAAGGAAAGGATGGGAAAGGCAACGCGCTTTACACTCTTGATCGCCACGTTCTGCGGCGTGTGCGCGACCAGTAGTTTTTTCTGCAAGAAAGCATCCAGCAGCCAGGCAGCCAGCATGGCCAGCACGGTGGCGCCGACCTGCCAGAGCAGACTGACCACCTCGGCATGGTTGACCAGTTCCGCGAGCAGGTTGGGCGTTTCAGCTGTCATCACGATTCAGGGAAGTGGACGCCGTCCAGCTCGCAACGATTATGCCTGCCTCATACAAGACCCAGAGCGGAACCGCCAGCATCATTTGCGAGACGACATCGGGAGGCGTGAAGATCGCGCCGACCACGAAAGAGGCCACCACGATGTACGGACGTATCTCCCGCAGTTTCGCCACACTCACCACGCCCATGCGCACAAGGAGCACGACAGCCACGGGCACCTGGAAGGTGACGCCAAACGCCATGAACATGGTAAGAACAAAGCTCAGATATTTGTCGATGTCGGTCATTACCGCAACGCCTGCGGGAGCGGATGAAGTGATGAATCCGAACACGATGGGGAACACCACGAAATAGGCGAATGTCATGCCGCAAAAGAAAAGCAGCGTGCTGGAAAAGATCAGCGGCAGAACCATCCGCTTCTCATGCGCGTACAGGCCGGGCGCGACGAAGCGCCAGAGCTGATAGAGAATGAAAGGGAGCGCGATCAGAAAAGCCGCCATCAGCGCAACCTTGAGCGGCACGAAAAAAGGTGTGGTCACATCGGTTGCAATCATCTGCCCGCCCTTGGGCAGCTTTGCCAGAAGCGGTTTCGCAAGCAGCGCGTACAACTTCGAGGACCAGGGGAAAAGGCAGACGAACACCACCAGCAGCGCGATCATCGAGCGCATCAGCCGTTTGCGCAGCTCGATCAGGTGGGCAATGAAGCTCTCGCTGGTGCTCATCTACGTCATTCTGGATCTGGTTGAAATCATCAGGATTTAGGCAACTCAGCAGGCGGCTTGATTTCGGCCGGCTGCTCGGCGATCACGCGATTGATTTCCTGCATCTGCTGGCTCACCGTCTGCGCGGTCTGCCCGACTGCCGCATGCACGCTGGCAGCTTCTTCCTGTATCTTCTGCTGCAATTGCCGGTATTCCTCGACTGCCATGTCCCGCTCGATGTCTGACTTTACGCTGTTCACATAGCGCTGGGCGCGGCCATAAAGATGCCCCAGGGTGCGCGCCACTTTGGGCAGCCGTTCAGGCCCGATGACGACGAGTGCGACGACCATGACCACCATCAGCTCGCCGATACTAAAGTCAAACATGATTCATCCTAAAAAAACATAATCACGCAAAGGCGCGGAGAAAATCAAAACCATATAACAAAACCAAAAAATATCTGAATGGAACAGTTGTCTTATTCCATGGTTGTTTCAGTTTTATTATTTTGTTCCGGCTTTTCTCCGCGTTATCCGCATCTCCGCGTGAGATGCAGTTCAAACGTTGCTGTGCGTTTTGCTTTTGACTTCGCCCTCTATGGTATTGCCCTCATCTTTAACCTGCTTGGGCGGCTCGTCAGAGGCCATGCCCTCCTTGAAACCCTTGACCGCGCCGCCCAGATCGCTGCCTATATTGCGCAGCTTCTTGGTGCCAAACACCATCATCACCACGACCAGTACGATCAACCAATGCCAAATGCTTAATGAACCCATGATATTCTCCCGGTTTAACTTCGACGCACCATGGGCGGGATGTTGCCGCCGCCTATGACATGTATGTGCAAATGAAACACTTCCTGTCCGCCTCCCCGCCCGGTATTGATCACCGTGCGGAACCCGTTGTCCAGTCCCTGCTGTTTCGCAAGTCTGGGCGCCAGCACCAGCATCCTGCCAAGCAACGCAACATGCGCATCCTCTGCCTCCGCCAGCGAATCCAGATGCAGCTTGGGTATCAGCATGAAATGTACGGGTGCTACAGGATTGATGTCGTGAAACGCCAGCACCTCATCGTCCTCGTACACTTTGCGACAGGGTATTTCATCGCGCACAATTTTGCAAAACAGACAGTCGCTCATTTTTCAGCCCTGCTATTCTTTTCAACAATGCCTGACAGCCCCTCGCGACGCTCCAGCTCTTTGAGCACATCATCCGCTTGCAGGCCGTGAAACGCTAGCATCACCATGCAATGAAACAAAAGATCCGCGGTCTCATAGACGATCTGTTCACGCTGCGCGGATTTGCTCGCAAGGATGACTTCTGTCGCTTCTTCTCCTACCTTCTTCAGTATCGCATCTTCGCCCTTTGCAAAGAGCTTTGCAACATAGGAGCTGTCCGGGGAAGCCTGCTTGCGCGCCTCTATCGTCTCAGTCAGCTTTTTTAAAATATCCTGATTCATCTTTATCCTGAAAGCCAGACTGACTACGGCCACTTGCTACTGGCTACCATCTGCTTTGCCATATATTTCATCGGGCGATTTTAGCACTTCATCGACCACCCGCCATTCATCCTTTTCGAGGCGAGCGAAAAAACAGCTCTCGCGCCCGGTATGACAGGCGATGCCGCCTTGCTGTTCGATCTGCAGCAGGATCACGTCCGCATCGCAATCCAGCCTGATTTCTTTGACCCTCTGTATATGCCCCGATTCCTCGCCCTTGTGCCAGAGTTTTTTGCGCGAACGCGACCAGTATACCGCCTCGCTCTTTTGCCATGTCAGCTTCAAAGCCTCTCGATTCATCCACGCGACCATCAGCACGCGGCCCGTCGCAGCATCCTGCGCGATCGCCGGCACAAGCCCATCGTCTTGCCAGTTCACCTTATCCAGCCACGCCTCACTCACAAATACTCCAAACCGGCCACCGAGATCACAGAGAAATTCAAAACCTTGCCCAAAGGTTTTCTCTGCGTTCTCTGTGGCAAATAAGTTTTCAAACTCACAGCCGCACCTCTATGCCTTGGGACGCCATATACTGTTTGGCCTGTTCAACCGTGTATTCGCCGAAGTGGAATATGCTCGCGGCAAGCACCGCATCCGCCCCGCCCTGCAAAACGCCGTCTGCCAGATGCTGCAGGTTGCCCACGCCGCCGCTTGCAATCACCGGAATTTCCAGCGCATCGCTCACGCGCCGGGTCAATGCCAAATCGAAGCCGTTTTTCTGCCCGTCGCGGTCCATGCTGGTCAAGAGTATTTCTCCTGCACCAAGGCTCTGCATCTTCCTTGCCCATTCCACCGCGTCCAGGCCTGTGGCATTCCGCCCGCCGTGGGTATATACCTCCCAGCGATCATTCGCCACTTGCTTTGCATCGATCGCCACCACGATGCACTGCGAGCCGAAACGCGCTGCCGCATCTGCGACCAGCTGTGGATTTGTCACTGCGGAGGTGTTGATGCTGACCTTGTCCGCACCCGCATTGAGCAGATTGCGCACGTCACTGACTTCCCGCACCCCTCCGCCCACCGTCAACGGTATGAACACCTGGGAAGCGACCTGTTCTATGATGCGGAAGATGATGCCCCTGTCATCCGAACTTGCGGTGATGTCCAGAAAGGTCAACTCATCTGCGCCCTGTTCGTCGTAGCGGCGCGCAATCTCGACCGGGTCGCCCGCATCGCGCAGCGAAACAAAGCTGACCCCCTTGACCACCCGGCCTGCGGTCACATCCAGACAGGGAATGATGCGTTTGGCCAGCATGGTTAAGGCAGACGGGGTGAGAGCTCGTTTGCCAGCGCCTGTGCTGCGGCGAAGTCGAGCGTACCCTCATAGATCGCGCGTCCGGTGATCGCACCCGTGATTCCTTCGCTCTCGACCTGACAAAGATTGCGCACATCGTCCAGATTGGTGATGCCGCCGCTGGCGATCACGGGTACATGAAGCGGTCGCGCAAGCTCCACCGTCGCCTCGATGTTCACGCCGCTTAGCATGCCGTCGCGGCCGATGTCGGTGTAGATGATCGCCTCCACGCCGTAATCCTCGAAGCGTTTTGCAAGGTCGGCCACGTCGTGGCCTGTGAGCTTGGACCAGCCGTTGACCGCCACCTTGCCGCCCTTGGCATCCAGCCCCACCATGATGTGTCCGGGAAATGCATCGCAGGCTTCGTGCAGAAAGCCAGGCACCTTCACCGCAGCCGTGCCGACGATGATGTAGGTCACACCCAGATCGAGATAACGTTCTATGGTTTCCAGGTCCCGGATGCCGCCGCCCAACTGCACTGGCATATCCGCTCCCACCGCATCGATGATGCTGCGAACCGCAGATTCATTTTTGGGTTTGCCGGCAAATGCACCATTCAGATCGACCAGATGCAGGCGCTTCGCGCCCTGTTCCAGCCAGTGCCGCGCGGTCGCCGCAGGATCCTCGGAAAACACGGTTGAATCTTCCATCACGCCCTGTTTTAGGCGCACACAATGACCGTCTTTTAAATCAATCGCAGGAATTATTAGCATGGTGGGTATAAATCAAGGATTCCAATGGACAAAGTTTTGCAGCAGTCTAAGCCCTGCCGCCTGGCTTTTCTCCGGGTGAAATTGCACCGCGAATAAGTTGTCACGAGCCACCGCACACACGAAAGGCCCCGGGTAATCGCTCGTTGCCTGCACGAGATTCCGGTCTTCGGGCGCAACGTAATAGCTGTGCACATAATAAAAACGCGCATCCTGGGCGATACCTTCCCACAAGGGATGAGGGTTAGCCTTTCGGCTTCCGCCAACGGCGGAAGCGGCGTTTGCCTCCTCGCTCGCAAGCGGGAGAGGATTGAAGAGAGGGCCAACATGCCGCACCTGATTCCATCCCATGTGCGGCACCTTCAACCTGTTGCCCTGCTCATCCCGCATGTTGCCGTCGAACCGCAGCACTTCGCCTTTCAATACACCCAGGCCCGCCACATCGCCTTCCGCGCTCTTCTCAAACAGCATCTGCAAGCCTATGCAGATACCCAGAAAAGGTCTGGCGTTCGCTGCCTCAAGCACCGCACCACGCAGACCGCGGCCGTCCAATTCTCGCATGCAATCTGGCATTGCGCCCTGTCCCGGAAAAACCACACGCTGTGCATTCCCTATCACAGCCGCATCATCGGTCACTACGACTTCGCGACCTGGTGCTGCATGGCGCATCGCCTGCTCGACCGAGCGCAGATTTCCCATGCCGTAATCGACAATGGCAATATCGACCATTACAGCACGCCCTTGGTGGAAGGCATCATCCCTGTCATTCGGGAATCCACCGTCAGCGCCATGCGCAGCGCGCGGCCGAATGCCTTGAAGATCGTCTCCGCCTGATGGTGCGCGTTGCTGCCCGAAAGATTGTCGACATGCAAGGTGACCAGCGCATGATTGACGAAGCCCTGGAAGAATTCGTGGAACAGGTCGACATCGAAGTCGCCTATGCTGGCTCTGACGAATTCGCAATTGTATACAAGCCCCGGTCTGCCCGACAGATCCAGCACCACGCGCGAGAGCGCTTCATCCAGCGGCACATAGGCATGACCATAACGGGTCAATCCCTGCTTGTCGCCGACGGCCTGATTAAATGCCTGACCCAGCGTGATGCCCAGATCCTCGACTGTGTGATGCGCATCGATATGCAGATCGCCCTTAGCCACCACGCTGATATCCAGAAGGCCGTGGCGCGCGACCTGATCCAGCATGTGATCGAGAAACGGCAGGCCGGTTTCAAAGCTCGCCTTGCCTTTACCGTCCAGATTCAACTCAACGCTGATCTGCGTCTCCAGGGTGTTGCGTGTGACCTTCGCGCTACGCATGTTTTTCCTTGGCCATCATATAATCTTAAGATCCAATCTCCCACGCAAAGAGCGTGGAACTGCCTTTCAAGCGATGCTTTCCTGCAATGCTTCGATAAATTTCTGACACTCAAGCGGCGTGCCCACCGTCACACGCAAACAATCCTTCAACATCGCATGAGCCCCGTCAAGATTCTTGATCAACATGCCGCGCGCTTTAAGCGAATTGAAGACCGTCGCGGCATTCTCCATCCTGAAGAGCAAAAAGTTCGCCTCCGATGGATAGACTTCTGCAATTGCACTCAACTGCCTGTAGAGCACGGCGCGATCTTTTCTGATCTGGTCTGCCTGCTGCAAAAGTATGCCGTGATTCTCCAGCAACGCCTCTGCAACCCGCTGCGGCAGCACGCCGACATTATACGGCAAACGCAGCTTTTCCAGCTCATCCAGCCAGTCAGTGCTGCCTGCAAGAAAACCCAGCCGCAGGCCTGCCATGCCGAGTTTTGAAAAGGTGCGCATCACCAAAAGATTAGGATAATCCGCGATGTGTTTCATGAAACTGTCGCTGGCAAATGCGTAATACGCCTCATCGATCACGACAAGCCCGGGCGATGCGGCGATGATCTGCCTGATGTGATCGGCAGAAAAAAGATTGCCTGTCGGATTGTTGGGATAGGCCAGGAACACAAGGGCCGGCCGCTCGCGGCGTATCGCCTCCAGCATCGCGTCGATGTCCAGCGAGAAATTTTCTTTAAGCGGCACACCGACATAGCGCATGCCGACAAAAGTTGCGATCATCCTGTACATCACGAACGAGGGCTCTACCGAGAGCAGCGTAGCCCCCGGCCTGTTAAGCGCCAGGGCGAGCAGCTGGATCAGCTCATCCGAGCCGTTGCCCAGCAGCACGTCGCATCCTTCGGGCACGGCTTCGATCTGGCGTATTTTTTCCTTGAGTTCAAAGGGGTCCGGGTTTGGATAGCGGTTGATCTCAGAATCTGCGACGATGGCCGCAATCTTATCTTTCAGAAACTGCGGAAGATGGTACGGATTCTCCATCGCATCGAGTTTGATCATGCCCGAGCTGTCGGGCACATGATAGGCATGCAGCGCGAGCAGTTCAGGGCGTATCAGATTGTGAACCAACGCAGAAGACATGTGAGGCTGAAACAGTATGAAGAAACTGC
>JAJXWG010000180.1 GCA_021781695.1 Pseudomonadota bacterium | reverse complement strand
TCTTCGGCGCCCGGCCCTTCGCCGACGAACAGCCATTTTGCATTCTCATCGCCGACACCGAATACCGTTTGCGTGCAGCCTGCGCGCAATCCACACAATTCGCAGCCTCTTACTTTTTCCTTGAGTTCGGGCCAGTCCATTGCTTGCAGCCGCACCTCCGTATCAGCGGGCGCGGAGGCTGCTTTGGGTTGTTCGCGGCGCACCCATGCCGGATACAGGTTCAACTCGCGCAACACCGCCTCGCGCCTATCCACAATCCCTCCCTCCCGACCTCTCTCCCGTTTGCGTGAGAGAGGCGCTATTTGCACCCGCCACGCTCATATCCACCTCTCCCACTTGTGGGAGATAGCCAGCGACTTGCACGCTAGCGGGCTTAGTCGACTGGCTAGTAGTTCCATCATGTGCTAGAGGAGAGGGTATATCGCACGCCATCACTATCGCATCCTCGCTGCCACTGGCATTCCGGTAATAATTGCGCCTCACGCTGACCTCTGCGAATCCGACAAGACGATACAAGGAAATCGCCGCCAGATTGGATGCGCGCACTTCGAGCAATACCCGCGGCAGTCCTCTGTCACATGCGATCTGCAACACTGCCATGAGCATCCTGCTGCCCATGCCCTTGCGCTGATGCTCCGCTGCCACTGCCATGTTGAGCAACTCCGCCTCATCAACACCCGCCATCAACACCGCATAACTGCAAATCTTCCCATTGCACTCGTCAACATAACACAGATAGCCGCTATCCAGCGCATCGCTAAAGTTTCCGCGCGTCCACGGATAGGCCTGCACTGCATCTTCGATGGCCAGCACTTCGTCCACGTCCGATGCCGCCATCTTCCTCATTTGTCGCGCTTTTCAGCGGCAATCTGTTCGCGCTCTGCCGTCTTTAACGCGACCTTATCGCGCAGGTAAAAAGGCTGAGCCTGTGCGGCATCCATGCCCAATCCGCCGGCAAACTGCAAGGCGCCTAACGCCGCGATGTGCTCCGCCCTGGGCACGGCATCGGTATCCATGCCGGCCAACTGCCCTGCATAGCGCTTTTGCAGAATTTCCCGGAACGCGGCAAAGCCGCTGCCTGCGCCAAACCAGCCGCCGCCAGTCACGAAAGGCGAATCTTCCGGTTTGCAAAGACCAGGCTCGCTGACTGTCTTCCAGCCTTCTTCTTGCTTTTCATATACGGCACAATAGATCTCGCCCATGCGCGCGTCCAGCGCCGCAATCACACGGACATGGCCAGAGCCCTCAGCCAGCGCAAGCAAGGTAGAGATGCCGGAAACGGGCAAGCCCGCCCCCAATGCCAGACCCTGCGCGACCCCGCACGCAATGCGCACTCCCGTGAACGAACCGGGCCCAGAACCAAAGGCAATGCCGTCCATATCCCGAATCCCGCAACCCGCATCCTGAAGCAAGACACCCAGCATGGGCATCAGCATCTCCGAATGCTTCTGACCCGCCAGTTCGTTGCGCTGGCGCACCTTTCCGTCCTGCCAGATGGCAGCCGAGCAATATTCGGTGGAAGTTTCCAGCGCAAGTATTTTCATTTATCCGCCATCAGCAACACCACTGCCTGCGCCGCGATGCCTTCGCCTCGCCCGGTATAACCCAGATGTTCGGTAGTGGTTGCCTTCACGTTGACAGCGCTTTTCTCTATCCTTAAATCCTCCGCGATGTGCGCTACCATACTCGGGATATGCGGGGCCATCTTAGGCGCCTGCGCGATGATGGTCGCATCCACATTGCCGACCCGATAGCCCTGATTTCTTACCAGATGCAGCACTTCGCGCAACAGAATCCGGCTGTCGATGTTCTTGAACTTCGCATCGCTGTCGGAAAAGTGCCGCCCTATGTCTCCAAGGGCGGCCGCACCCAGCAGCGCGTCGCAGATTGCATGCAGCAGAACATCTGCATCGGAATGCCCGAGCAGGCCTTTTTCAAAAGGGATATCCACCCCGCCAATGATAAGCCGTCTGCCTTCAGCCAGCTGGTGAACATCAAAACCCTGACCTATGCGCATGTCCGCTCCCTCAACAACAATTCAGCCAGCCGCAAATCCTCCGGATAGGTCACCTTGAAGTTGCTCGCATCCCCAGCCACAAGTCTGGGATTCAAGCCCATCGCCTCGACTGCAGATGCCTCGTCGGTGACCGACTTGCACTGCTGCAGCGCCAGCGTCAACAATTCCAGACGGAACATCTGGGGCGTCTGCGCCTGCCACAAACCAGCACGGTCTTCCGTGTGCAACACACGCTGCTTGTCGTCAGCGCGTTTTATGGTGTCAGCCACCTTCACTGCCAGTATCCCGCCAACGGCATCATCCTTCAGTTCATCTATCAGCTTTTGCAAATGCGCCTTTGTCAGACATGGCCTTGCCGCATCGTGCACCAGCACCCAGTCGTCAGGCTCCAGCTCGGATGCGATCAGCCCGTTCAACACCGTGTCGGCGCGCGTCTCTCCTCCGCAATACAGGGTCTGGAGCTTGCCGCCAAAATCTGACCAGTCATAACCCTGAAACAGCGTATCATCGGGCGAAAGTACCACGAACACGCTTTCGATCTGCTCGCAGTCACACAGCGTTTTCAGCGCATGATAGAGCATCGGCCTGCCCGCGATAGGCAGATATTGCTTGGGCAATTCATGTCCCATGCGCGCGCCAAAACCTGCGGCGGGTACCAGAGCGTAAAATGATGTCATAAGCGGATTGTAATTGAGCAGCGCGCCCCAAGAAAGGTTCTGTTGGTTTTTTTCCTTCAGGCAGGTAGTATTTTACGCAATTACTCGAGAGTACAAATGACGAACGAAAAAATCATCCCGATTGCAGCCGGAGAAACAGATGCTGCAAATCAAACTTCCTGCAACGATGCCGAACCTTTTGCGCTGATGGTGCTGGGCGACAGCATGGCGCCGGAATTCAATGAGGGCGAAATCATCATCATCGAACCCGGCCCCAGGATCATCGCGGGAAGCTATGTGCTGGCCTTTCACAATGAGGAATACATTTTTCGCCAGCTGATACAGACCGGAGCCGACTGGTGTCTGCATGCGCTCAATGACAACTATCCCGATGTGCCAGTCGCCGATCTTTCGGTGATCAGAGGCATCATCACCCAGAAATCGCGTCCCGGCAGACGCAACGCTTCAAAAATTTACATCGGGTAATGCGCAACGCGTCACCGGACTACGGATGCAAGGCGCAGTATCCGCATGAGACTGCGTTTTCTGGGTTTATAATGAGCGGCTCTTACGCTCTTGCAAATGCCATGCTTTTCACATCAAATCACAACCGCCCGCGCTACACCCACCTTGCCGGTTCGTCCGACGCACTGGCGCTGGCGCAATATGCCGAAAAAAATGCGCCGCTGGCCGTGATCAGTTCGGATGCACTGGCAGCCCAGAGGCTCGCAGAAGAAATCCGTTTCTTTTCGCCGGAATTGCGCGTGCATTTCCTGCCCGACTGGGAAACGCTGCCCTATGACCATTTCTCGCCGCACCAGGACCTGATCTCCGAACGCCTGTCCACATTGCACCACGTCAGAAGCGAATCGTGCGACGTGCTGGTGGTTCCGGTCACGACCGCCCTTTACCCGCTGGCACCTCCCGAATACCTGGCCGCCTTCACTTTTTTTCTGAAGAAAGGAGAAAGGCTTAACCTGCCGGCCTTGCGCGAACAGATGAGCTTCGCAGGATACAGCCATGTGCAGCAGGTTCTCTCGCCCGGCGAATATTGCATCCGGGGCGGAATCATCGATCTTTTCGCGATGGGCAGCGTGTTGCCGTATCGTATCGATCTGTTCGACGACGAAATCGAAACCATCGCGACTTTCGATGTGGACACTCAGCGCACGTTGTATCCTG
>JAJXWG010000179.1:2891-3868 GCA_021781695.1 Pseudomonadota bacterium | reverse complement strand
TCAGGCGCAGCGGGTTGATGTCGTGCAGCGGCTTGAATTCGCTGTTGGGGTCCCACCACTTGTGGGCCAGCTGGGAAAATTTCTCGATTTCGATCGGGTCTGCGTTGCTCATGGCTTGTGCAATCGGGTTGTCAGGGTGCGACTTTAGCAAAACTTGCCGCGTTCACCAACTATTCCCGAGCATAAGGTTTTGGCCGGGTTGACTGGCTGGCGGGGGCATGCCTGGTTGTGGTAGACTTGCGAGCTGATTTCTGGGCTAACTACATACTATACACATGGAACAATTCGCTAAAGAAACACTGCCGGTCAGTCTGGAAGAGGAAATGCGCAAGTCATACCTTGACTATGCGATGAGCGTAATTGTCGGGCGCGCGCTGCCGGATGTGCGCGATGGCTTGAAGCCCGTGCACCGCCGTGTGCTGTTTGCGATGCACGAGTTGTCCAACGACTGGAACAAGGCTTACAAGAAATCGGCGCGTATCGTGGGTGACGTGATCGGTAAGTACCACCCGCATGGCGACACGGCCGTCTATGACACCATCGTGCGCATGGCCCAGCCTTTCTCGCTGCGCTACATGCTGGTTGACGGGCAGGGCAACTTCGGTTCGGTGGACGGGGACAATGCGGCGGCGATGCGCTATACCGAAATCCGCATGGCGAAGATCGCGCATGAGCTGCTGTCAGATCTTGACAAGGAGACCGTGGACTTCGGGCCCAACTACGACGGATCGGAACACGAACCGCTGGTGCTGCCCTCGCGTTTCCCTAATCTGCTGGTGAATGGTTCCTCAGGTATCGCGGTGGGCATGGCGACCAATATCCCGCCTCACAACATGACGGAAGTGATAGACGCCTGTCTTGCGCTTCTGAAAAATCCCGACATGGACATCGAGGAGCTGATCGAGCTCGTTCCCGCACCCGATTTTCCGACGGCGGGCTTCATCTATGGTCTTGCCGGCGTGAAGGAAGGCTACCGC
>JAJXWG010000179.1:0-2881 GCA_021781695.1 Pseudomonadota bacterium | reverse complement strand
CGCACCGGACGCGGCCGCGTGATCATGCGTGCGCGCTGCCATTTCGAGGACATCGGGAAAGGCGAGCGCCAGGCGATCATCATAGACGAGCTGCCCTATCAGGTGAACAAGGCGAACCTCTTGACCAAGATCGGCGAACTGGTG
The DNA here is from genome assembly GCA_021781695.1 of Pseudomonadota bacterium. Lineage (GTDB taxonomy): Bacteria > Pseudomonadota > Gammaproteobacteria > Burkholderiales > Gallionellaceae > Gallionella. Next base: position 2,737 of record JAJXWG010000179.1, on the reverse strand, counting down.
CGCGAAAAACGCCTGGAAGGCATCTCCGAGATCAGGGACGAGTCGGACAAGTCCGGTATGCGTGCCGTGATTGAGTTGAAGCGCGGCGAGAACGCCGAAGTGCTGCTCAACAACCTGTACAAAGAAACACAGATGCAGGACAGCTTCGGCATCAACATGGTGGCCATCGTGGACGGCCAGCCCAGGCTCTTGAACCTGAAGCAGGTGATGGATGCATTCCTGCGCCATCGCCGCGAAGTGGTCACGCGCCGCACCATATTCGAACTGCGCAAGGCGCGCGAGCGCGGCCATGTGCTGGAAGGACTGGCAGTGGCGCTGTCCAATGTGGACGAGATCATCGAGCTCATCAAGGCAGCCCCTTCGCCGTCCGATGCGAAGCGGGAACTGATGGCGCGCGACTGGCGCTCCTCTCTGGTCGAGGAAATGCTGAGCCGGGTGAGCGATGCGTCGCGTCCTGATGGCCTGGCGCCCCAGTTCGGACTGGTCGAATCGAATGGTGTGCGCAGCTACCGTCTGTCCGATGCGCAGGCGCAGGCGATACTGGAATTGCGCCTGCAGCGCCTGACCGGGATGGAGCAGGACAAGATCATAGGCGAATACCGCGAGGTGATGGACAAGATCACCGATCTGCTCGACATACTTGCAACGCCAGGGCGCGTAACCGCGATCATCGGCGAGGAGCTTGCCGCCGTGAAGGCGCAGTTCGGCGATGCGCGCCGCAGCGAGATCGTCACGCACACGCACGACATGAGCATGGAAGACCTGATACCGCCCGAAGACGTGGTGGTCACCCTCTCGCACGGCGGGTACATGAAGGCGCAGAAGCTGGACGAATACCGCGCGCAGAAGCGCGGAGGCCGCGGCCGCCAGGCGACCAACAACAAGGAAGACGACTTCATCGACAACCTGTTCATCGCCAACACGCACAATTACATTTTGTGTTTCTCAAACAGGGGTCGCGTGTACTGGATGAAGGTGTATGACGTGCCGCAGGGCAGCCCTGCCTCGCGCGGCAAGCCCATCGTGAACCTGTTGCCTCTGGAAGAAGGCGAGAAGATCAATGCGATACTGCCGGTTGCCGAATTTGCAGAAGATAAATTCGTGTTCTTTGCCACAGCCAACGGCACGGTGAAGAAGACTGCGCTTACCGATTTCTCTCGCCCGATGAAACGCGGCATCATCGCGATCAATCTCGACGAAGGCGATTACCTGATCGGCGTTGCAATCACCGACGGAAAGCACGACGTGATGCTGTTCTCCAACGGCGGCAAGGCGGTGCGTTTCGATGAGAACGATGTGCGTGAGACTGGCCGCTCTTCGCGCGGTGTGCGCGGCATGAGGCTGGCCGCCAATCAGCAGGTCATCTCGCTCCTGGTCGCAGAGAACGAACAGCAAAGCGTGCTGACCGCGACCGAAAACGGTTACGGCAAGCGCAGCCCGGTTGGCGAATACACGAGACACGGGCGCGGCACGCAGGGCATGATCGCGATCCAGGCGTCAGAGCGCAACGGCCGCGTGGTGGCGGCAACGCTGGTGAATCCGGAAGACGAGATCATGCTGATCGGCACCAACGGCGTGCTGATCCGGACAAGGGTCAGGGAAATACGCGAGATGGGCCGCACAACCCAGGGCGTTACGCTGATGAGCCTCGAGAAGGGCGAGAAGCTTGCGGGCTTGAGCCGTATTGCCGATCCGGGCGACGATGAACAGGATGCGGAAAATGGGGAACAGGAATCAGGAACCGGGAATCAGGAATCCTAAAACGATTTACCAATACTTTTGGAGTGAAGCGACATGACCATCTACAACTTTAGCGCAGGTCCGGCAGTGTTGCCAAAGGAAGTGCTGCAGCAGGCGCAGGCGGAAATGCTCGACTGGCAGGGCAGCGGCATGTCGGTGATGGAAATGTCGCACCGCGGCCGTGAATTCATGGGGATTGCAGCCAGGGCTGAAGCCGATCTGCGCGAACTGATGGGCATACCCGGAAACTACAAGGTGCTGTTCCTGCAGGGGGGGGCTTCCATGCAGTTTGCGATGGTTCCGATGAACCTTCTGCGCGGAAAAGCTTCTGCCGATTATCTCAACACCGGGGAATGGTCTAAGAAGGCGATATCCGAAGCGAAGAAATTCGGTGCGGTGAATGTGGTGGCATCGGGTGCGGACAAGAATTTCAGTTATGTTCCCGATTTTTCCACATGGCAGTGCGACAAGGATGCCGCCTATCTGCACATCACGCCCAATGAAACCATAGGCGGGGTGGAGTTCGACTGGCTGCCCGACGTTTCCGTGCCCATCGTGGCCGACATGTCCTCGAACATCCTGTCGCGCCCGATAGACGTATCCAGATACGGGCTGATCTATGCGGGCGCGCAGAAGAACATCGGTCCTGCCGGGCTCACCATCGCAATCGTGCGCGAGGATCTGCTGGGCCAGGTCGCGGCCGGCACGCCGACCATGCTGGATTACAAGACGCATGCGGACAACGAGTCTATGTACAACACGCCGCCGACCTATGGCATCTACATAGCGGGGCTGGTGTTCCAGATGCTGAAGGAGAAAGGCGGGATCGCGGCGATGGAGAAGACCAATATCGCCAAGGCAGAACTGCTTTATGCGGCGATAGACGGGAGCGGCGGTTTTTACCAGTGCCCTGTCGCCCATGCCAACCGCTCGCGGATGAACGTGCCTTTCACCCTGAAGGATGCGGCGCTGGATGGCGCATTCCTGAAGGAGGCTG
>JAJXWG010000012.1 GCA_021781695.1 Pseudomonadota bacterium | reverse complement strand
GATATTTTCGGGTTCATTTTTGATTGATACTTTTGGGAGAGAGCTATGTCGTTGTCGGCAAAAGATGTGTTGCAGATGGTCAAGGACCACGATGTCAAATTCGTGGATTTTCGTTTTACGGATACGCGCGGCAAGGAGCAGCATGTCGGCGTCCCCGCCAAATATGTAGGCATGGAAAAATTTGAAGAGGGCCATGCGTTCGACGGCTCCTCGATTTCAGGCTGGAAGGGCATACAAGCCTCCGACATGCTGCTGATGCCTGATCCCGCAACCGCCTATATCGATCCTTTCATGGACGAAACTACGCTGGTGCTTACCTGCGACGTGATCGAGCCTACCGATGGCAAGGGCTATGATCGCGACCCGCGCTCCATCGCAAAGCGTGCCGAAGCCTATCTTCAATCCAGCGGCATCGGCGATACTGCCTACTTCGGCCCCGAACCGGAATTTTTCATCTTTGATTCCGTCAACTGGCAAATCGACATGTCAGGCTGTTTCGTCAAAGTCAATTCCGAGGAAGCAGCTTGGTCTTCTGCGGAAAAATTTGATGGCGGAAATACCGGCCACCGTCCTACGGTGAAGGGCGGCTACTTCCCTGTTCCTCCTGTCGACAGCCTGAACGACATACGCGCAGCGATGTGTCTTGCACTTGAAGACATCGGTATCGAAGTCGAAGTGCATCACCACGAAGTGGCAACCGCCGGCCAGTGCGAAATAGGCACGAAGTTCAACACGCTGGTGCGTCGCGCTGACCAGACCCAGGTATTGAAATATGTGGTGCACAATGTTGCACACCAGTACGGCAAGACAGCCACCTTCATGCCCAAGCCCATCGTTGGCGATAACGGTTCCGGCATGCATGTGCATCAGTCCATCTGGAAGGGCGGCAAGAACCTGTTTGCAGGCAACGGTTATGCGGGCCTGTCGGAAACCGCGCTTTATTACATCGGCGGCATCATCAAGCATGCCAAGGCATTGAACGCAATCACCAATCCTGGCACGAATTCCTACAAGCGCCTTGTGCCTCACTATGAAGCACCGACCAAGCTTGCCTATTCGGCCAAAAATCGTTCCGCTTCCATCCGCATTCCGCACGTGCCAAACGAGAAGGCGCGCCGCATCGAAACGCGTTTTCCTGATCCGACCGCCAACCCATATCTGTGTTTTGCAGCACTGATGATGGCGGGTCTGGACGGTATTCAGAACAAGATTCACCCGGGCGATCCGGCAGACAAGAACCTGTATGACTTGCCGCCAGAAGAGGACGCAAAGATCCCAACCGTTTGCACGTCCCTCGATGAAGCATTGAGCCACCTGGACAAGGATCGCGAGTTCCTGACTCGCGGCGGTGTATTCTCGAACGACTTCATCGATGCCTACATTGCATTGAAGATGGATGAAGTCACTCGCCTGCGCATGACAACCCACCCTGTCGAGTTCGACATGTACTACAGCATCTGATTTACGAAGCTGAAGAACGGGGCCATGTGCCCCGTTTTTTTACGTCAAAAATCACCTCAAATCGTTTGTCAGGAAAGAAGGCATGCCCTATACTCGCCCGGTCCTTTCGCAGGAGATTTGTCATGAAGTTTGCATGTTTGCTGTTGTGCCTGCTCCCCTTTGCAGCACAGGCCGATATATACAAAGCAGTTGATGCCGATGGCCATGTGACCTATTCCAGCACGCCGATTAAGGGTGGTAAACGCCTCAATCTGCTCCCTCCTGCAGAGACAACACGTGATCGATCCCGCGGCACGGCTCAAGACTTCCCCAAGGTCAATGGCGAAACCCAAAAGGAACGCGATGGCGCACGCAGAAAGATACTTGAAGATGAACTGAAGGCCGAGGAAGGATTGCTCAGCACCGCCCGACAGGATCTGAAATCAGCCAATCCCAAAGACCAGGAAAAGATCAACACCCTGAACAGCCAGGTCGAGTTGCATCAGGGTAATGTCGATGCACTCAAGGCCGAAATTTCCAAGCTGAAATAACTGCTGCGGTCAGGCATGATCTTTGCTTTGATATTTGTATGCCTGACTTTTCACACCTGACGCTAGATTACCTCACGACCGCCGTCATCCTGGTGGATGAGACCCTGCATGTCATCTACCTGAATCCGGCGGCAGAGAACCTGTTTGAAGTCAGCGGCAAAAATCTGCTCAACAACCCGCTGCAGATGATATTCACCGACACCGGCCAATTAGCCAACGCGATGCAGCGATCATTAGCGAGTAACGCAAGTTATATCGAGCACGACCTGATGCTGATGACCCATGCGCACAACAAACTGCATGTGCGCGGCACCGTCACTCCTGTGCGGTTTGACAAGCCCTGCCTGGTGCTGGAATTTCATCCCATGGACAGGCCGCTAAAACTAGCGCGAGAAGAGCAGATGCTGGACCAGACTCAGGCAAGTCGCCTGCTGCTGCGCAATCTTGCGCATGAAATAAAGAACCCTCTGGGAGGCATAAGGGGCGCTGCGCAATTGCTTGAGCAGGAACTGGACAGGCCCGCTTTGCGCGAATACACCCAGGTCATTGTTCAGGAAGCAGACCGCTTGCGCACCCTGATGGAAAAGCTTTTGACGCCGCAGGGCAATATCAGGCACAGCGCACTGAACATCCATGAAGTGCTGGAACGCGTGCGTTCGGTCGTGCTGGCCGAGATGCCGGAAGGACTGACCATCAAACGCGACTACGATCTCAGCCTGCCGGAATTGATCGGCGACAAGGAACAACTGATACAGGTGATGCTCAATATCGTGCGCAATGCCGCACAGGCGATGCAAGGGCATGGGCGCATCATCTTTCGCACCCGGATTGCACGCCAGGTGACCCTTGTCAAACAGCGCCACCGTCTGGCTTTGATGGTGCAGATCATAGACAACGGTCCGGGTATTTCACCCGAGATGAAGGACAAGATTTTTTACCCTCTGGTGTCCGGCCGGGCTGATGGGCACGGACTGGGGCTGACCCTGGCCCAGGATTTTGTCAGCCAGCACCATGGCACCATTGAATTTGACAGCGAGCCCGGATGCACCTGTTTCACTGTGATGCTGCCATTGCATGCAAAAACATAACAGGCTTACCGGATACATAACTACGATATAGGTTGACGGCTAACTATGAAACCAGTCTGGATAATTGACGATGACCGATCGATACGGTGGGTGCTGGAAAAATCTCTTGCACGCGCAGACATCGAATTCGAAAGTTTTGCCACCGCCGACGATGCGCTGCGCACCTTGAGCCACGAATTGCCGCAGGTGGTGTTAAGCGACATACGCATGCCAGGCCGTTCAGGTCTGGATTTTCTGCACGAGCTGCATCAACGCCATCCGCTGATACCCGTCATCATCATGACTGCATATTCCGACCTGGAAAGCGCGGTGTCGGCATTTCAGGGCGGCGCATTTGAATACCTGCCCAAGCCATTTGACATCAATCACGCAGTCGACCTGATACGCCGCGCGCTGGAACAAAGCCGCAGCAAATCGGCGGAAACAGGGCAAGCCGAAGTAGTAGCGGATATTTTGGGTCACGCGCCCGCGATGCAGGATGTTTTTCGCGCGATCGGAAGGCTTTCCCAATCCCACGCCACCGTGCTCATCAATGGAGAATCAGGTTCCGGCAAGGAGCTGGTCGCGCGCGCCTTGCACCGCCACAGCCCCCGTGCAGACAAACCGTTCATCGCTATCAACACCGCCGCGATCCCCAAGGACCTGCTTGAGTCGGAACTCTTCGGGCATGAGCGCGGCGCTTTCACCGGGGCAGCTGCCACCCGGCACGGACGATTCGAACAGGCCGAAGGCGGCACGCTGTTTCTCGATGAGATAGGCGACATGCCATCCGAGCTGCAAACGCGCCTGCTGCGCGTGCTGTCTGACGGCAATTTTTATCGCGTCGGAGGTCATCAGCCGATCAAGGCCAACGTGCGCATCATCACCGCCACTCATCAGAATCTGGAAGAGCGCGTCAAGCAGGGTTTGTTCCGCGAAGATCTGTTTCACAGGTTGAACGTGATCCGGTTGCGGCTGCCGCCATTGCGCGAAAGAAGAGAAGACATCCCGCTGCTTGCAAAATATTTCTTGCAAAAGAGCGCGCGCGAATTGTCGGTCGATCAGAAACAGTTCAGCGAAGCGGTCCTGCAACACTTGAGCGCACAGGACTTCCCCGGCAACGTCCGCCAGCTCGAAAACCTGTGCCACTGGCTGACCGTGATGACTCCCTCGCAAGTCGTCGAGATCGCCGACTTGCCGCCCGAATGGCGCAGCAGTGAAAGCGCGGGAGCAGCACCGGGAGACTGGGGCACTGTGCTGGCAAGCCAGGTCGATGCCGCCTTGCAGCGCGGCGATGAAGGCATCATGGACAGCCTGCTTGCCGAGTTCGAGCGCACGCTGATACTGCAAGCCCTGCATCACACCCATGGACGCCGCATCGAAGCAGCCACCTTGCTCGGCATAGGGCGCAATACCCTGACGCGCAAGATACAGGAACTGGATCTGGAAAACAGGGAAACGTAGTGGTCAGGATTGCAGTCTTTTGAGCAGCTTCTCGTGTATGCCGCCGAATCCGCCGTTGCTCATCACAAGGATGTGATCGCCCGGCCTCGCAGTGTTCGCAATATCTTCTATCAGCGCATCGAGATCGTTTTCCACACAGGCCTTTGCACCCAGCGGCGACAGCGCATTATTTGCATCCCAGTCCAGATTTCCGGAATAGCAGAACACATAGTCCGCTTCCTTCAGGCTATCTGGCAGCGCATCCTTCATCACGCCCAGTTTCATGGTGTTGGAGCGCGGCTCCAGCACGGCCAGGATGCGCGAGCTTCCCACCTTGTGGCGCAGCCCTGCCACGGTGGTGCTGATCGCCGTGGGATGATGAGCAAAGTCGTCATAAACGGTAATATTGCTCACGATGCCGCGCACTTCCATGCGGCGCTTCACATTCCTGAAAAGCGACAATGCCTCAAGACCCAGTGCAACAGGAACGCCTGCATGGCGCGCGGCAGCAAAGGCTGCGAGTGCATTCATGCGGTTATGTTCACCCAGCAAGTCCCAGTGCAATGTTCCCTGAATATCGCCGTTCAGGGCAATCCGGTTTTCGTCATCGATGTTCCAACCATCATGGCTGCCGAATGTTTCGACCGGCGTCCAGCAACCACGCTTCAACACCCGGCGCAGCGATTCTTCGCGGCCATTGCAGACGATCAGCCCGTTGCCCGGCACGGTGCGCACCAGATGGTGGAACTGTGTCTCGATCGCGTCAAGGTCGGCAAAAATGTCGGCATGGTCGAATTCGAGATTGTTGAGTATCGTGGTGCGCGGATGGTAGTGCACGAACTTTGAACGCTTGTCGAAAAAAGCCGTGTCGTACTCGTCAGCCTCGATCACGAAGAAGGGCGATTCGGTGATGCGCGCGGAAATGTCGAAATTCTGCGGCACACCGCCGATCAGAAACCCCGGATGCAGCCCCGCATGTTCCAGTATCCAGGCAAGCATCGAAGCGGTCGTCGTCTTGCCGTGCGTGCCTGCCACCCCCAGCACCCAGCGATCTCGCAGCAGCGTGTCAGACAGCCATTGCGGCCCGGAGACATAGCGCAGATTGCGGTTGAGTATCTCCTCCATCAGAGGATTGCCGCGCGCAACCACGTTTCCGATGACGTAAATGTCAGCGTTGAGTTCCAGCTGTTCGATGCCGAAGCCTGAAATGAGCTCTATGCCCTGTTCCTCGAGTTGCGTGCTCATCGGCGGATAGACATTGGCGTCGCACCCCGTGACTCGGTAGCCGGACTGCTTGGCGATGGCGGCAATGCCTCCCATGAAGGTGCCGCAAATGCCGAGTATGTGTATGTGCATGGCTTGTTCCATTTCTGCTACACCCTCTCATCGTCTCCTCTCCCGCAAGCGGGAGAGGGTGCCCGACAGGGCAGGAGAGGGAAAGGTTTAGGTTCTGAAAATAAAATACACCGCGCCCATCATACACAGGCCGGCATATAGGTAATCCCATTTCAAGGGCTGATTCATGTAAAGCACCGCAAACGGCACGAACACCGAGAGGGTGATGACTTCCTGCAAAATCTTCAACTGGCCGAGATTCAGGTGGGTGTAACCGATGCGGTTCGCCGGAACCTGGATCATATATTCGAACAGCGCGATGCCCCAGCTTGCCAGCGCTGCGATATACCACGGGGATGAAGCCATGTTTTTAAGATGCCCATACCATGCAAAGGTCATGAACAGATTGGAGACGGCAAGCATTAAAATTGTCACCAGCAGCGGTTGCGAAACCATTCCCATCAAATTTCCTCAGGCACCATCTTGATTGCGCCGCATGGGCACTCGGTTGCGCATAGGCCGCACCCCTTGCAGTAGTCATAGTTAAACTTGAAACGTTTGCCCGGCCCAAGCTTGATCACTGCATTGTCGGGGCATACACCATAGCAATTATCGCATTCGAAGCAGTTTCCGCAAGACAGACAGCGCCTGGCCTCGAACAGCGCGTTGGTTTCATTAAGACCACCCTGTACCTCGTCGAAACTGGTCTGGCGGCGGATGATGTCAAGCATTGGGCGCACCGTCTTGTCCGCATCGGAGTAATACCATGTGTTGAGCTTGCCATAATCCGCAAGCTCGTGCTTCGACTGCGGCTCATATGAAGCGCCGCGAAGAAAAGCATCGATATGGCGTGCCGCTTTTTTGCCGTGCCCCGCCGCCACAGTGACGTTGCGCTCCGATATCACCATGTCGCCGCCTGCAAAAAGTCCCGGATATCCCGTCATCATGTTGTCTGATACCTGCACGATGCCGTTCTTGACTTCAAGGTTGGACACACCTTCCAGCAGAGATAGATCCACATCCTGTCCCAAGGCCAGCACCAGAGAGTCGGCTTCCATGGTTTCAAATTCACCGGTCGGCTCTGGCATGCCCTTGTCGTCCAGTCTCATCTTCTCCACGGTGAGCTGTCCTTCATCTGCCTGCCTGATCGTGGAAAGCCATTTGATCATCACGCCTTCCTGTAATGCTTCTTCCACCTCAAAATCATGAGCCGGCATTTTTTCGCGAGTGCGCCGATACACGATGATCGAATCCGTTGCACCCAGACGCCTTGCGGTGCGCGCAACGTCTATCGCGGTGTTGCCGCCGCCATACACCACCACGCGCCGCCCCAGCATGGGTTTTTCCTTGCCCTCCATGGAGCGCAGCATGGACACTGCGTCGATGATATGCGCAGCATCTCCTGCCGGGATATAGGCACGTTTGGCGATATGCGCGCCAACCGCGAGAAATGCCGCATCGAAGTCTTGCATGCTTTGCGCTATGTTGGCAACCTTGCTGTTGAGTTTAAGTCGAACGCCAAGGTCGAGAATGCGCTGCACTTCCGCATCCAGCACATCGCGCGGCAGACGGTATTTGGGAATGCCAAAGCGCATCATGCCGCCAGCCAGTGGGCCCGCCTCCTGTATCTCGACGCTGTGCCCCATTCGTGCCAGATGATAGGCTGCTGACAATCCGGACGGGCCGGCACCCACGATCAGAACTTTCCTGCCGGATGAGTGTTGAGGGACAGAAAATTTCCAGCCGCGTTTGATTGCCTCGTCGCCTAAAAACCGCTCTACCGAATTGATGCCCACCGGGCTGTCCAGCTTTCCTCGGTTGCATTGATTTTCACAGGGGTGGTAGCAAACACGCCCCATCACCGCGGGAAACGGATTTTCCTCTGTCAGCAATCGCCATGCTTGTTCGTAGTCGCCCGATTCTGCATGATAAAGCCAACCCTGGATGTTTTCCCCAGAGGGGCAAGCGTTGTTGCATGGCGGCAGGCGGTCGAGATAAACGGGACGCTCGGTTCGCCAGGTTCCAGTCAGGTTGGCAAGCGATGTGCCAGGTTTCAATGTGATCGCAAAGGGCTTGATCATGCCGCCTCCTCATCCAGCAGACCGTATTTGCGAATATTGCGGTCCGCGATGTCCTGTATGCGCGCCACCATTTCAGGATGAGGATGGCTGCCGAAGAGATGCGCGAAGCGCTTCTGCGGCATGAGGTACTCTTCGACCGTAATCTTGCGGCGTATCTTCAGCACGCTTGTGACTTCACCTTGTTCCGCCTCGAATACAGGGAAGAGGCCGGATTCGCGGGCCAGCCTCGCAATGCGTATGGTGTCGTTAGATGCCGTCCCCCAGCCTAACGGACAGGGCACGAAAATATGGATGTAGCGCGCACCGTGCATCTTCATCGCACGCCGCACCTTGTATTCCAGATCGCGAAGATCCGCTACCGTCGCCGTGGCCACATAGGGAATGCCGTGGGCCATCGCGATTTCCGGCAGATTCTTGCCTTGCCCGAACGCGTTGCCAGGCTCAGGCCCCACCGGCATGGTGGTCGCTGTACGCGCCGACGGCGGTGTGGCGCTTGAGCGCTGCACGCCGGTATTCATGTAGGCTTCGTTGTCGTAACAGATGTACAGCACGTCGTCGTTGCGCTCGAACATGCCTGAAAGACAGCCAAAACCAATGTCGGTGGTGCCGCCATCCCCGCCCTGAGCGACCACACGCACCTCAGTCTTGCCCTTCACCTTCATTGCGGCAGCGATGCCGGTGGCCACTGCCGGCGCATTGCCAAACACGGAATGTATCCATGGCACCTGCCAGGATGATTCGGGATAGGGCGTCGAAAATACTTCCAGACAGCCTGTGGCATTAACCGCAATCAGTTGCCCATGGCTTTCGGCCATCGCCGCATCGATTGCGTAGCGCGCACCCAAAGCTTCGCCGCACCCCTGGCATGCCCTATGCCCCGAATTGATCGAGTTGCTGCGCGACTCTCCTGCCTGCACACTCCGCTGATCCGGAGACAATAGCCTGTTACCGACGGTATAGGTGCCGGTCTGGTAGAACTTAACGGGTTGAAATCCCATGATGTCTCCTTAACCAAACTTCGCCGACACGATGCCCTTGTCGTGCAATATGTTCTCGGCGACAGGACCGGATCGGCGCGTTTGCTTTTCGCGCGCCAACTGTTTGTTGACGGCATCCCAGTCGAGATCGAGAAAGGTGACAGGCGGCAACTCTTCCCTTTCAGCCTGACGGAACAATTGATGCAGCTGAGACTTGAAAATAGGCCGGCCGCCTAGTCCCGCGACCGCGGTATACCCTTTGAGGCCAGCGCCTGTCACGGCCATGCGCACATCGGTCGCAACGATACCGCCCATGCCGACCGCGAGACTCTTCTCCAGAACGAGGAAACGCTTGCAATGCAGGAGCGCTTTTTTCACCTGTTCGAGCGGAAAAGGCCGGTAGCTGATGATGGACAGCACGCCTATCCTGTGTCCCTCGATTCGCATCTCATCCACCGTGTCCTTGATCGTACCCAGCACCGAGCCCATCGCAATGATCATGGTCTCGGCATCCTCGGAACGGTAGGTGCGGATCAATCCTCCGCTGTCGCGGCCGAAGGTGTTTTTGAATTCAGCTGCCAGCTGAGGTATCCTTTCTATCGCCTGCATCTGTTTGGCATGCGCAAGGTACTTCACTTCCATGAAGGCTTCGGGCCCCACCATCGCACCTATGGAGATGGGTTCTGCAGGGTCCAGCACCTGGCGCGGCTCGAATAGAGGCAGATAGGCATCGACCTGTTCCTGAGCGGGAATGTCCACGCGTTCGAAGGCGTGTGTGAGGATATAACCATCCATACACACCATGATGGGCATGGAAAGCTCCTCTGCAAGGCGGAATGCCTGTATGTGCAGGTCGACCGCTTCCTGGTTGTTTTCGGCGAACAGTTGCATCCAGCCTGAATCGCGCTGCGAGAGGGAGTCGGAGTGGTCGTTCCAGATGTTGATCGGCGCGCCGATCGCGCGGTTTGCCACCGTCATCACGATGGGCAGGCCCAATCCTGAAGCGTTGTATACCGCCTCGGTCATGAACAGCAATCCCTGCGAGGCGGTTGCGGTATAGGCCCGCGCGCCGGCTGCGGATGCGCCTATCGAAACGGACATCGCTGCGAATTCGCTCTCCACGTTGATGTATTCGCAGGGTGAGAGTCTTTTGGACTTGACCATCTCGCCCAGCGCCTCGACGATGTGCGTCTGCGGGGAAATGGGATAGGCGCAGATCACCTCGGGGCGGCATAGCGCCACCGCCTCGGCAACCGCTCTGGAACCTTCTATCTGCTTGAGCATGCCACCTCCTTCACCAGATGATAAGCTTCGGTTGCGGCAGAGATGTTGCCTTCAGCCACTTGCCCGCGAAATCTTGCATTGATTGCCTTGACCACCGATTCCAGTTTGATGATGCCGGACAGGGCAGCGAACCCTGCCAGCAGCGGCACATTGGGAATGGGGCGCCCGATATGTCTGATTCCCAGCTCGGTGGCTGGCAGTGAACAAAAGCGCACTGCCCTGTGCTCTGTGGCAAATTCGCCCAAGCCCAGATCTTCAATCCCGTGCTGGGAATTAACGAGAACATAGCCCTCAGACTTGAGACCCGCGAACACGGCTACCTGATGCAGCAGCGTGGGGTCCTGGATGATCACCGCATCCGCCTCCACGATGGGCTCCCTTGACCTGATCTCGCGGTCGGATATGCGGCAGAACGCCACGACAGGCGCACCGGTGCGCTCCGAGCCAAAACTAGGAAAGGCCTGGGCATGGCGACCCTCCTCAAAGGCTGCAATGGACAGCATCTCTGCCGCCGTAACTACACCCTGCCCGCCGCGACCATGAACCCGAATCTGGAACATGCCATTCTCCCAGCAGCATCTTGGGCGCGCGCAAGGCGCACCCGGACGGTTAGTTTACACCCAACAGCTCCACGTCGAATACCAGCGTCGCATTGGGCGGAATCACGCCGCCTGCGCCGCCTGCGCCATAGCCCATGTCGGGCGGTATGATCAGCGTGCGTTGCCCGCCCACCTTCATGCCAGCCACGCCGACATCCCAGCCTTTGATGACGCGTCCTGCACCCAACGGAAATTCGAAGGGTTCACCGCGATCGCGCGAGCTGTCGAATTTCTGGCCCTTGTGGTCTGCTGCTTTTGCATCATACAGCCAGCCCGTGTAATGCACCGATACGTTGTGTCCCGGTATGGCTTCTGCGCCCGTGCCCAGTTTTACGTCGGTCTTGACAAGTGTACTCACGGTGCTGTTCGACGCTGCGGGCGTTGTTGATGCCATGTGATCGGAACATGCAGTGGAAATGAAGGCGCCAGACAACAGCAGAAAGAGCGACAATTTGGAAATAAGTTTCATTTTAAGCCTTTACGAAATATGTTGATCAGAAAGTCAATAGCGCGAGATGAAGGAAGTGCAACCTCAGTTAAGGTCCAGCAGCTCAACGTCAAAAATTAGCATAGCATTCGGAGGAATCACGCCACCCGCGCCGCGGCGGCCGTAGCCCATCTCCGGTGGAATAATCAAAGTGCGGCTTCCTCCCACCTTCATGCCCGCCACCCCTATATCCCAGCCCTGGATTACCTGCCCCTGACCCAGCGGAAACTCGAATGGTTCGTCGCGGTCGCGTGAACTGTCGAACTTCACCCCCTTGTTGTCCGGTGCGTTTTTGTCGAACAGCCATCCGGTGTAGTGTACGCTGACCATCTGCCCAGCCATGGCCTCGTCGCCTTCGCCGACCATGGTGTCCACGATGTCTGTCTTGATCACCTTGAGCAGCTTCACGTCGAATACCAGCGTGGCATTCGGCGGGATCGCACCGCCTGCGCCGCGCGAGCCATATCCCATCTCCGGTGGAATTATCAGCGTTCGGCTTCCGCCTTCCTTCATGCCGGCCACACCGTCGTCCCAACCTTTGATGACGCGACCTCCGCCCAGCGGGAAATCGAACGGTTCGTTGCGGTCGAGCGAGCTGTCGAATTTCACGCCCTTGTTGTCAGGTGCGCTTTCGTCATACAGCCAGCCGGTGTAATGCACGATGACGGTCTGTCCGGCCTGTGCTTCCGCGCCTTCGCCCAGCTTGGTGTCGGTTTTGATTAGGGTAGTCATGTTATTTTTCCAATGCAGGTGATGCGGCCTGTTTAGAGGACGCGGTAGTTGATAAAGACAACAGGCAGGACTGTCAGCGGTAATAAAAGGCTGGGTTTGTTCAAGATAATTCCCACAAGTATAGATTAAAGAAAAATTTCAGCTGTCATGAAAGTCACGGCATGGCCTGCGAGTGCAACACGATCGCTTTTGAGTTCACATAAAATATCCCCGCCACGTTTGGAAATCTGCCGGGCGCGCATGGCTTGCTTGCCCAGATTTACTGACCAGTATGGCGTCAGTGCACAATGTGCGGAACCTGTGACAGGGTCTTCCAGAATGCCAAGCTTTGGTGCAAAGAAACGACTTACGAAATCAACCTGATTACCTCGTGCGGTAATAATAACGCCACGCAGGTCGAGTGCAGACAAGGCGGCAAAGTCAGGTTGGATAGAACGCACTATATCTTCACTTTCAAAAATTGCGAAGTAGTCTTCCGCTGCTAGAACTTCAACAGGTTGCCGACCCAGTCCGGCAAACAGTGCGTCGGGTGGCGTGCAATGCCTGGGCGGCGTGACGGGAAAATCCATCACCAGTAAAGAACCTTGTCGTTCAACGGATAAAATACCGCTGCGCGTTGCAAAGCGGATAGTCTGGCCGGAATAGGCAAGGTGCTCAAAAATCACATGCGCTGCGGCCAGTGTGGCATGACCGCATAAATCGACTTCGGCAACCGGCGTGAACCAGCGTAAATGAAAGGTATTTTCCGAACTTATAAAGAAAGCGGTCTCGGACAGGTTGTTTTCAGCAGCAATGCTTTGTAGCAAATCGTCTTCCAGCCATGCATCCAGCGGGCAAACGGCGGCGGGATTGCCTGCGAAAAGCCGCGTTGTAAATGCATCAACCTGATATAGTCTGATTATCATTTTTCAAACGGTCAGTCCTGTTTCTGCATCCTTGCGTGAACCAGAGTTGCCATCGTGCGTGCATCGTGTGTTCCGCTTAGTCCTTCGAAAACACTCGTCTGATTCCGTGGAGGCTGATTCTGGCTCACTTTCCATTTTCCGGATAGGCTGGTGATCACAATTTCAATGCCAACCACTGCTTCGATCAGTTTTTCAGTAAACTCGCGCGGCGCATCCGAAACCGCCCAGGGTTTGGCAAACTGCGCTTCATTGTGATCCGTCAGCGCCTCGAGCTGTTCGCGAATCCACAGGGCATCATCGATCACTCTCAAGGTACCATGCGCGTGCACAACGGCATAGTTCCAGGTGGGGACAACCTTTCCGGTTTCTTGTTTGGTGGCATACCAACTGGGCGTGATATAGGCATCTGGCCCGTGGAAAATGGCCAACGCTTCAATATCTGTCTGAAAATCGCGCCACATCGGATTCGCTCTGGCAACATGCCCTCGTAGCGTTCCAAATGGCGCGGGTTCCGCCGCAAGATGCATCGGAATATGATTTGCATTAAGCCCATGCGATGACATCGTCACCAATGTGGCGAGCTGCTTCTCACGCATCAGTTCGTGCATGACCTCAACATCCTGCTCATCAAATTGCCTAGGTATATACATTAATAACTCAACACCGGAGCCAACCAGCGCTCGGCGGTTTCGATGTCCCAGCCTTTGCGCTTGGCATAGCTTGCCACCTGATCTTTATCTATCTTGCCTGTCGCAAAATATTGCGATTTCGGGTGCGAGAAATAAAAACCGCTGACCGCCGCTGTGGGCAGCATCGCAAAACTGTCGGTGATTGTGATGCCTGCCCTGTTTGGTGCATCCAGCAGTTCGAACAAAGGGCCCTTCTCGGTATGTTCCGGGCAGGCAGGATAACCGGGTGCTGGGCGGATGCCGCGGTATTTTTCGGCGATCAGCGCGTCGTTGTTAAGATTTTCATCCGCAGCATAGCCCCAGAACTCGCGGCGCACGCGCTGATGCAGCAGCTCTGCAAAGGCTTCAGCCAATCGGTCGGCCAGCGCCTTCAGCATGATCGCACTGTAGTCGTCGTTGCTCTTCTCAAAATGCGCCACATGTTCGTCGATGCCTATGCCTGCGGTCACGGCAAATCCGCCGATGCAGTCTGCAACACCGGATTCTTTTGGTGCGATGAAGTCGGCCAGGCAATAGTTCGGGATGTCCGCAGGCTTCTTGGTCTGCTGGCGCAAGTTGTGCCAGGTCATCGCAACTTTGTCGCGCGTCTCGTCGGTATAGATTTCGATGTCGTCGCTATCCACGGTGTTCGCCGGAAACAAACCGAATACCGCATTGGCGGTGAGCCATTTCTCAGCGATGATTTTTTCCAGCATCTCTTTCGCATCGGCAAACAGCTTGCGCGCTTCCTCGCCCACCACTTCATCCTGCAAAATTTTCGGATAACGTCCGGCCAGCTCCCAGGATTGAAAAAAAGGTGTCCAGTCGATAAACCCGGCAATCTCGGCCAGCGGATAATCATGCAGCTCCTTGACGCCGATGAAAGAAGGTTTTGGCGGGGTATAATTTTTCCAGTCCGTTTTAAATCCGCGCTCGCGAGCTTCGGTGAGCGGAACATACACCGCGCGCGATTGCCTTGCTTCATGCTGTTCACGCGCCTCTGCATAGTCGGATTTAATCGATGCGATGTATTCGTCGCGCTGCGTGTCGGAGAGCAGGCTGCTGCATACGCCCACCGCGCGCGATGCGTCGACGACGTATACCGTGGCGCCCGAGGGATAGTTCTGTTCGATTTTCACTGCTGTGTGCACGCGCGAGGTGGTCGCCCCGCCTATAAGCAGCGGTATCCTGAATCCCTGACGTTCCATTTCCTTTGCGACATGCGCCATTTCTTCAAGCGACGGCGTGATCAGCCCGGACAGGCCGATGATGTCCGCATTGTGTTCTCGCGCGGTATCCAGTATCTGCTGGCAGGGCACCATCACGCCCATGTTCACCACCTCGAAGTTGTTGCACTGCAACACCACGGTGACAATGTTCTTGCCGATGTCGTGCACGTCACCCTTGACGGTTGCCATCACGATTTTGCCCTTGGTGCTGGTGTCGCCCGAGCGCAGCTTCTCTGCTTCAATATAAGGCACGAGATGCGCCACCGCCTGTTTCATCACGCGCGCAGATTTCACTACCTGAGGCAGAAACATCTTGCCCGCGCCAAATAAATCTCCAACCACATTCATGCCTGTCATCAGCGGGCCTTCGATCACTTCGACAGGAAACGCAGCATCAAGGCGCGCCTCTTCGGTGTCTTCGACGATATAGGTGGTGATGCCGCGCACCAGCGCGTGGGTTAAGCGTTCCTGCACTGTGCCCTTGCGCCATTCCATATCTTCGACCTGCTCTTTACCACCGCCCTTCACCGTCTCGGCAATTTTGACGAGCTTCTCGCCCGCATCAGGATGGCGGTTCAAGACCACGTCTTCCACTGCGTCGCGCAGTTCTTTCGGGATCTCCTCGTAAACGCCAAGCTGACCTGCGTTGACGATGCCCATGTTCATGCCAGCCCCAATTGCGTGATACAGGAACACGGTGTGTATCGCTTCCCTCACCGGTTCATTGCCGCGAAAAGAGAATGACACGTTGGATACGCCGCCGGAGATCTTGGCGTAAGGCAGGTTCTTCCTGATCCACGCGGTCGCTTCGATGAAATCCACCGCGTAGTTGTTGTGTTCCTCTATGCCGGTTGCGATCGCAAAGATGTTCGGGTCGAAAATGATGTCTTCAGGCGGGAAACCTACTTTGTTCACCAGAATGTCATAGCTTCGTTTGCAAATTTCCGTCTTGCGCTTGTAAGTATCCGCCTGACCCTGCTCATCGAAAGCCATCACCACCGCAGCCGCACCATAACTGCGCACCAGCGTGGCATATCTGATGAAGTTTTCTTCGCCTTCTTTCAGCGAGATCGAATTGACGATGGACTTGCCCTGCACGCACTTGAGACCTGCTTCGATGATGTCCCACTTGGACGAATCGATCATCAGCGGCACTCTGGAAATATCCGGTTCCGAGGCGATCAGGTTGAGAAACTTGACCATCGCGGCCTTGCCGTCCAGCATCGCCTCGTCCATGTTCACGTCGATCACCTGCGCGCCGGTTTCCACCTGCTGCTTGGCAACTTCCAGCGCCTCATCGTAATGACCTTCCAGGATCAGACGTTTGAACTTGGCGGAACCCGTGACATTGGCGCGTTCACCGACGTTGACGAACAGCGTGTCGTCGCCGATGTTGAAGGGCTCAAGTCCCGACAGCCGGCAGCGGTGTTCAATCTCGGGGAGTTTGCGCGGTTTCACGTCTTTCAGTGCGTCGGCGATGGCCTTGATATGTGCAGGGGATGTGCCACAGCAGCCGCCAGCGATATTGAGGAAACCGCTAGTGGCAAATTCCTTCAAAAGGCGCGCAGTGGTCTCCGGAGCCTCGTCATAGCCCGTCTCGGACAATGGATTGGGCAGGCCTGCGTTGGGATGCGCGCTGACATGACAGGATGCTACACGCGACAATTCTTCCACATAGGGACGCATCAGATCCGCGCCCAGCGCGCAGTTAAGCCCTACAGACAATGGGCGCGCATGCGAGACAGAATTCCAGAACGCCTCGGTGGTCTGGCCGGACAGCGTGCGTCCCGAAGCATCGGTGATGGTTCCAGAGATCATGATCGGCACGCGCAGCTTGTGCTGCACAAAATATTGCTCGATGGCGAACAGTGCGGCCTTCGCATTGAGCGTGTCGAAGATGGTCTCGACCATCAGGATGTCGGCACCGCCGTCAAGCAGACCGCGCACCGATTCGGTATAGCTTGCAACGAGTTCATCGAACGTGACGTTGCGCGCCCCCGGATCGTTCACGTCCGGCGAGATCGAGGCTGTTCTCCCGGTAGGGCCCAAGACGCCCGCAACGAAACGCGGCTTTTCAGAAGTCGAGAACTGATCGCACAAGTCGCGCGCAAGCTTCGCCCCCGCCACATTCAGTTCATACACAAGATGCTCCATGCCATAATCGTGCAT
Organism: Pseudomonadota bacterium; assembly: GCA_021781695.1. Lineage (GTDB taxonomy): Bacteria > Pseudomonadota > Gammaproteobacteria > Burkholderiales > Gallionellaceae > Gallionella. The sequence goes on along the minus strand of JAJXWG010000012.1, from coordinate 1,300 downwards.
GGAGATGGAGTTGGAATTGAAGGTGCAGGTCTCGAGTATGTCGGCGCCGGCTTCCAGGTATTCGCGGTGGATGTTGCTGATGATGTGCGGCTGGGTCAGCACCAGCAGGTCGTTGTTACCTTTTAAATCCACTGGGTGATCTGTGAAACTGCGGCGTGTACCCGCGTAGTCCCCGTACATTTCTACGCCGCGATAATGCGCCTCGCTCAGCTTGTAGCGCTGTATCATCGTGCCCATCGCACCATCCAGTATCAGGATGCGCCGCTGGATATGCTGTTCGATAGGATGGCTGGTCATGAATTCTATAATTCTGAAAAACAATAGAACATTTTACCATGCGATGCCTGGAAGGCGACAAAGCTTCAGGATCAGTTCCTGTCCATGCGCCGGTACTGCACGGCTTCGGCGATGTGCCAACGTTCTATCGTTGCACAGCCTTCAAGATCGGCGATGCTGCGCGCCAGCCTCAATACTCGATGATAGGCTCGCGCGGAAAGGTCCAGCCGCGTGATTGCAAGTCTTAACAGCGCCTCACCTTCCAAGTCAGGCTGACAATATGCGCCCGTTTCCGTCACCGAAAGCCGCGCGTTGCATTTTTGCTGACGCGCCATCTGACGCTCGCGCGCATCTTCGACGCGAGCCCTTATCAGCGCGCTTGGTTCACCCTCGGCTTTGCCAAGCAGATCATCCTGCGGCACGGCTGGCACCTCGATCTGGATGTCGATGCGATCAAGCAAAGGGCCGGAAATCTTGCCTCGGTAATGCGCGATCTGATCCGGCGTGCAGCGGCACTTGCCGCTGTAATGGCCAAAATAGCCGCATGGACAGGGATTCATCGCTGCAATCAGCTGGAATTGCGCAGGGAAATCGGCGCGTCTTGCGGCGCGCGAGATGGTAATATGCCCCGATTCCAAAGGTTCGCGCAGCGCCTCCAGCACGCTGCGATCGAACTCGGGCAGTTCATCCAGAAACAGCACGCCGTGCAAAGCCATGGAAATTTCACCCGGGCGCGGATTGCTGCCGCCACCGACCAAGGCGACACCTGAAGCCGTGTGATGGGGCGAACGATAGGGTCGGGTCTTCCACCTGGATACATCGAAACTGCCATCCAGAGACTGCATCGCGGCGCTTTCCAGCGCCTCCGTTTCTGTCATGACCGGCAAGATGCCCGGAAAACGCGCAGCCAGCATCGACTTTCCGGTGCCCGGCGGACCTATCATCAGCACGCTGTGGCCTCCTGCCGCGGCAATCTCCAGCGCGCGTTTGACCTGCCCCTGCCCCTTCACCTCGTTCATGTCCG
>JAJXWG010000011.1 GCA_021781695.1 Pseudomonadota bacterium | reverse complement strand
CATGATGGGGCTCTACTGGGTGTTCATCCAGCGTCAGGCAGAAAGCGATAAAGGCCCCAGGGAATATGCAAGCTTTCACAGGGTCGCAACCTGGATTCCGTTCTTCTTTGTGCTCTACAGCACGATGATCGCTTGGGATTTTGAGATGACGTTGGTGCCGCACTGGCACAGTGCGATCTACGGCATGCAGCAGTTTGTCAGCAATTTCGGCATGTTCCTGGCATTCCTGGTGATCTGGATCTATGTTTTGAACAAGAAAAACAAGCTGGTATCGCCGGTGCCTGAAAAGATTTATAATTACTTGGCGCAGATGTTGCTGGCTTTCACGTTGCTGTATATATATACTTATTACGCGCAATTTTTGACCATCTGGTACGGCAATCTGCCTGACGAGACGGATCGTGTGTTCGGTATGATGTATGGCGGCTATGCCTTTGTCTGGTGGACTGTGCTGGCGTTGAAGTTTGTCATACCTTTCGCGGCACTGTGTTTCCCGGCAACACGCCATAGCATTGCAGCGATCACCGCTGTAGCAACGTCGATCATCATAGGCACGATTTGCGAACGTTTTATCTGGATTGCAGGCATATATGGCAGCGGCAGCTACCCTGTGCTTGCGGCTGTTCTGGTATGGGGTGTTGTTGCGCTGGTGGGATTTTTCCTGGTGCGTGCTTTCATGCAGAGCAGAAATTTAATTAAGGGGTAAGAAGGTAATGATGAGATTGTATTCGGGGACGGTTTGCCCCTACAGCCATCGGTGTCGTATCGTTTTGTACGAAAAGGGCATGGATTTTGAAATAATCGATGTGGATCAGATGGACAAGTCCGAAGATGTCGCATCGATCAATCCTTACAACAAAGTGCCCGTGCTGGTTGAGCGCGATCTGATTCTGACCGAGGCGAACATCATCAACGAATACATCGATGAGCGTTTCCCGCACCCGCAGCTGATGCCGGCTGATCCCGTGATGCGCGGGCGTGCTAGGCTGTTTTTGCACCGCTTTGAGCAGGAGTTATACAGCAATGTGAACATCATCCAGCAGGGTGGAAAATCTGCCGACAAGGCGCGCGCCATCATTCGCGACAACCTGACGCAGCTGTCGCAAATCCTCACCAAGCAGAAGTATCTGCTGGGCAGCGACTTCTCCATGCTGGATGTGGCGGTAGCTCCTCTGCTCTGGCGGCTTGACCATTACGGCATACAGATGGGCAAGGATGCGGCCTCGTTGATGAAGTATTCTGAGCGCCTGTTTGCACGTCAGGGTTTTATCGATTCCTTGACGCCCGCAGAAAGAGCAATGCGTAAGTGAACGATCTGTCCACGCGGCCTTATCTGATACGCGCCATATATGAGTGGTGCGTGGATGGGGGCTATACGCCTTACCTTGCGGTTCGCGTCAACGAAAAGACCGAGGTTCCTGTTTCCTATGTCAAGGATGGCGAGATTGTGCTCAACATCAGTTCGACTGCGGTGCGCAATCTGGAATTGGGCAACGAATGGATCACCTGCAGCGGACGATTTGGCGGCGTTTCTTTCGATATCCTGGTCCCGGTAAATGCGGTGATCGGTATTTTTGCCAAGGAAACAGGGCAGGGTCTGGTTTTTCAGCCTGTAGACGCGGGGCCTGAACCTACCGAACCCGCGAAAAAATCAGTGCCTGCCAAGCCGCAACTGAAACTGGTCAAATAGTTTTAGGTAATAAAAAAACCGCATAGCGGTTTTTTTATTACCTAAAAATCCTCGGTCTCAGGCAGCCGATAAGCTCGCATGCATCTTGCTCATGGCCTTTTGCTCTATCTGGCGGATGCGCTCTGCAGATACATTGAACTCCGCTGCCAGTTCATGCAGCGTGGCGCTGCTTTCCTCATTCAGCCAGCGGGCTTCGACTATGCGCCGGCTGCGTTCATCAAGACTGGACAATGCCTTGGATAGCCCCGCTGTGCGAAGATTGTCGCGTTCGGAAGTTTCAAGGACATTCAAAGGCTCGTGATCAGCGCTGTCCGCCAGATACTGGATGGGCGCGTAATCTTCATCATCATTCGCGCCGGCAGGCTCCAGACTCACTTCATGACCCGCGAATCGCGCTTCCATTTCAGCAACATCCTGCTCGCTAACGTTGAGCTGTGTGGCAATATCGCTGATCTGCTGGGGCTTCAACGATTCCAGGTCGCGTTTCAGGCTGCGCAGGTTGAAGAACAGCTTGCGCTGTGCCTTGGTGGTGGCAATCTTGACCAGACGCCAGTTGCGCACCACGAACTCGTTGATTTCAGCACGTATCCAGTGCACTGCAAAAGACACAAGGCGAACACCGAAATCCGGATCATAATGTTTGACCGCCTTCATCAGGCCGATATTGCCTTCCTGGATCAGGTCTGCCTGGGGAAGGCCATATCCGGCATAGCCTCGCGCAACGCTGACAACCACACGAAGGTGCGACAGAACCAGCTGGCGTGCGGCATCCAGATCGTTTTCGTCGCGGAAGCGTGTTGCCAGAGAGTGTTCTTCTTCGGGCGAGAGCAATGCATATCGCTTGACCAGGCTGATATAGCTGTCAAGGCTGCCAACGGCAGACGGGATCGGTAAACTGTAATCCATAGTCAAGATCTCCTAGGAATTTTCATAACGCTAAGAGTTTTAAAATCAGGTTAGGTTCATTCTGCAAAAGCAAAAAACCTGCAGAAAAGCGGAATGCCGGGGAGAGCAGCCGCTTTTTTGGATATGTCCTTAAGCGTGGTCCTTGGGTATCGGGCAATCCGAGTTCATCACCTTGCCGGCTGCGATGCCTGCAATCCAGATGCTTATGATGATGCAGATGATGCCGAGCTCCTTGCTCAAGAAAAATCCGCCTGCTATCCACAGCGCGACGGCAAACAATATGGGCAGTACTAGTGATTTGCAGCCTGGCTTATCCATCATTTTTCCTTTTAGAACGGGTAGCTGATATGCGCGTATTATGCCACTGTTCTGAATCCCTGTGTCAAGTGTTGCAGTCAACTCGGTTCGATTACGGAAAGGTGGCGTCCAACCGACAGCCATGCGCCCATCAAGCCGAGATAAAGTGAGAACAGCAGGAGCGTTAAACTGTCTCCAAGGGACAAAGGATGCAGCGTGAAGTTGCTGCCATAGAGGCGGGACAGGGTTGCGATGGGCTGTTTTAACAGGTAAAGGCTTAAAGCGATGATCAGCCATGCAGTGATGCCGCCCAGTATGCCCTGCATTGCGCCAAAGTAAAGGAAGGGGCGGCGTACGAATGAATTGGTAGCGCCTATCAGCTTTGCGACCTGGATTTCATCGCGCTGGGTCATGATTTGCAGTCGTATCGTGTTGAAAGTGATCGCGATCAGGGCCAGGCTCAACAGGCTGGCGAGAATAAGTATCATGATGCGGGTGAATTCAAGCATCGCTTCCAGCTTGTAAACCCAGGCTGAGTCGAGCTGGGCAAGATCGACTCGGGGCAGTTTTTGAAGCTCGTTGCGCAAATCATCCAGCGCCTTGGCATGGGTTGTCTTTGGCGAGACGACAAACGCATCCGGCAAAGGGTTGCTCTCCAGGCCCGCGATCACATCGGTCAGACCGTTGCTTTGGGCGAGATTTTTCAGCGCATCGGCACGCGAAATGAACACCGCTTTGTCGATGGCAGGGTTTTGCGCAAGCTGTTTGCGCAGACGCGCTATGTCGTCAGCGCTTGCATCCATGGTCAGAAACAGGCTGATCTGTGGGGAGGAAGACGCTTGTGCGAGCATGCCTTGCGCGTTTTGCAGCAGCACATACATGCCGGCAGGTAGGCTTAACGCGATGCCGATCACGATGATGTTGAGCAATCCCGATACGGGCGAGGCAAACAGGCGGCGCAGGGCGTTTTGTGCAAGCCTTGCATGCTGGCTGATTGCGCTCATCATGACGGTGTTTCTCCTTCCCTTGGTGATTCGGCAGGCTGGATTTCGCCGTGTTTAAGGCAGATCATGCGCACGTGGCTGTTTTGCAGCATGCCGGCATCATGCGTGGAGATCAGCAAGGTAGCGCCAACCTGATGGAATGAATTGAATATTTTCATGATTTCCTGCGCATATTCCGCATCCAGATTGCCGGTGGGCTCGTCTGCAAGCAGTATGGAAGGACGGTTGACGATGGCGCGCGCGATGCACAGGCGCTGCTGCTCTCCGCCTGATAAAGCGATGGGATTGGCCTTTTCACGGCCCAGCAGCCCTACCTTGTCCAGCGCGGCGCGCACACGTTTTCCGGTTTCCTTGTGATCGAAACCGCAAATTTGCAAAGGCAGTTGCACATTGTCAAACACGCTGCGATCAAAGAGCAGTTTGTGGTCCTGAAAGATCATGCCGATATTCCTGCGCAGATAGGGCAGCGCTGCGCTTTTCAACACGCTGACGTTCTGATTGTTGACCAGCACGGAGCCCGAGTTGGGGCGCTCTATGACGGCGATGAGCTTCAATAGTGTGCTCTTTCCCGCGCCTGAATGGCCGGTCAGGAATGCCATCTCGCCCTTGGCTAGTTCGAAGCTGACGTTCTTCAGGGCTTCAAAGCCGCCAGGATAGCGTTTGCTCACCTGATTGAACGAAATCATGCAGACTCTCCGAGCAGCGCGGTGACGAACTCTTCCGCAACAAAAGGCCGCAGATCGTCCAGTCCTTCACCTACACCGATAAAGCGCACCGGTATGGGGTGCGTGCGGGCGATCGCCGCGATGACGCCGCCTTTGGCCGTGCCATCGAGCTTCGTGAGTATCAGTCCTGTCACGCCCAAAGCCTGGTCGAAGGCTTTCACCTGGCTCAACGCGTTCTGACCGGTATTGGCATCAAGCACCAGCAGCACTTCATGCGGCGCGTCCATCATCGCCTTGCCGATGACGCGCTTGACCTTCCTGATTTCTTCCATCAGATGCGCCTGCGTGGTCAGTCGTCCTGCCGTGTCGGCCAGCACGACGTCAATTTTTCTGGCCTGTGCCGCATGCACCGCGTCAAAAATCACGGCGGACGCATCGCCGCTTTGCTGTGCAATCACGGTGACATCGTTGCGCTCTCCCCAGGTCATTAACTGTTCCCGGGCGGCTGCGCGGAAAGTGTCGCCTGCGGCGAGCAGCACGGACAGGCCATGGGACTGCAAATATTTCGCCAGTTTTCCTATGGAGGTGGTCTTGCCTGCGCCGTTCACGCCAACCATCATGATCACGAAGGGTTTGTGTGCTTCGGGTGCAAGCGGCACGGCCAGCGGTTTTAACAGCTTGAGCAGGCAGTGTCCCAGCGCTTCCTTGAGTTCTCCTGCTTCGGACAGCTTGTGTTCCTTTACATGGCGCTTCAGGTCGGCGAGCAGTGAACCGGTTGCCTCCATGCCGACGTCGGCCGTGATCAATATTGTTTCCAGCTCCTCATAGAGTTCGTCGTCTATCCTGCCACCGCGGCCGAACAGCTCGCCAAGCTGGCTTCCCGTGCGGGAAAGTCCCGATTTGAGCCGTTCCACCCAGCTCTTTTTTTCGGCGGTCTGGCCGTCTGTTTTTTCAGTCTTTTTCAGAAAACTAAACATCTTGGATGCATTCCGATAGTTGGGGCATAATAAGCGAGGTCACATCATGTGGCCATTTTTGCTATTTTAAGCCGATTAGGCGTGCCGAGGTTAGGGATTATGCGGATATATCTGTTTTGTATTGCGCTGCTGGTATCTGGGGTGCAGCAAGGGGCTTCTGCCGAGGTGTTTGAGAAAACGCTTGCGAATGGCTTGAAGGTTATCGTCAAGGAGGATCACCGGGCGCCTGTCGTGGTCCAGCAGGTCTGGTACAAGGCCGGCAGCATGGACGAGATAACCGGCAAGACGGGTGTTGCGCATGCGCTTGAACACATGATGTTCAAGGGCACGAGGCTTGTGCCGGCAGGCGAGTTTTCCCGCCTTATCGCGGCGGCAGGCGGGCGCGAGAATGCATTTACCAGCGATGACTATACTGCGTATTTCCAACAGCTCGATAAGACCAAGCTGCCGCTGGCGATGAAGCTGGAGTCCGACCGGATGCACAACCTCAATCTCTCAGATAAGGAGTTCTCCAAAGAGATCAAGGTGGTGATGGAAGAGCGGCGCATGCGCACCGATGACGATGCTCATGCACTGCTGCAGGAAAAGATGATGTCGGTGGTCTATGAAGAGCATCCCTATCGGCATCCGGTGATCGGATGGATGAACGATCTTGAGCATTTGACGGTCAACGATGTCAAGGACTGGTACAAGAGATGGTATGCGCCCAATAATGCGACGCTGGTGATTGCAGGCGATATCGATCACGATAAGGTATTTGCACTGGCAGAGCGCTACTATGGCCACATTCCGAAACACATCGAGCCTTCGCGCAGAAATTACATTGAGCCCCCTCAGATCGGCATCAAGCGCATGGTGGTGAAAGCTCCGGCAGAATTGCCTCTGCTGGTGATGGCTTACCATGCGCCCAATGTTGTGGATCCGCTGCGCGACTGGCAGCCTTATGCGCTGGAAATGCTGGCCGGCGTGTTGAGCGGCAACGATGCGGCTCGTTTGAACAAGCATCTGGTGCGCGAGCAGCGGGTTGCAAGCGATGTCAGTGCAGGATATGACGCAACCTCGCGCGGTCCGGCCCTGTTCACGCTGGAAGCTACACCCAGCGAGGGCAAGACGGCGACGGATGTTGAGGCTGCATTGCGCCGCGAAATCGCGCTGATCGTCAATGATGGTGTGAGCGAGCAGGAGCTTTCACGCGTCAAGGCGCAGGTCATGGCAGCCGAGGTATACAAGCTCGACTCCGTGTTTTATCAGGCGATGCAGATAGGCCAGATGGAGAGCATAGGGCTGGGCCAAAAAGCCATCCCGCTGATGCTGGACAAGCTGCAGGCCGTGACCGCAGAACAGGTGCGCGATGTCGCCAAAATGCTGCTGAAGGATGACAACCTCACCGTTGCCGTGCTGGACCCGCAACCCCTGTCGGGCAAGCCCAGGCGTCAAACTGGAGATTCAAGCCATGTTCGTTAAAAATACTGTTTCAAAATTTCTGGGCACAGTCTTGCTGTGCTGTGTGGCAGGCTTCGCTTCCGCCACGCCCAACATCCAGCACTGGCAGAGTGCCAGCGGTGCCAAGGTGCTGTTTGTGGAAGACCATGACATCCCCATGCTGGACGTGGCAGTTACTGTGCCGGCGGGCAGCCGATACGACAGCAAATCGGGGCTTGCCAGCATGACGCACGAGATGCTTGACCTTGGCGCTGGAGATCTCAGCGAGGATGCCATTTCCAGCGGCATTGCAGATATCGGCGCAGAACTGGGCGGAGACATCGATCAGGATATGGCCAGCATATCGCTGCGCACTCTGAGCAGCGCAAATGTGCGGGACAAGGCGCTTGGCATCATGGCCAAAGTGCTGCAGCATCCGTTGTTCCAGAATGAGATACTGGAGCGCGAGAAAACGCGCGTGATCGCCGCACTGAAGGAAGACGAGACCAAGCCCGAGAGCATTGCCAGCCGAGCCTTCTACAAGGCGGTGTTTGGCAAGCATCCTTACGCCTTGCCGGTATCTGGCGATGTGGCGGGCGTTGAGGCTGTCAACGACCAGGACGTGAAGGATTTTTACCGCACGCATTACAATGCGGCTCGCGCAGTGGTCGCCATCATGGGCGATGTGTCTTTGAAGGAGGCCCATGCGATTGCAGAACAGTTGACTGGCGAGCTGCCTGTCTCGACAGATACGTTACCGATGCCTGCGGTGACGATGCAGATCAAGGCTAGTGAGGAGCGCATTCCCCATCCTGCCTTGCAGAGCCATATCCTGATGGGTGCTCCCGGCATGTCGCGCACCGACCCGGACTATTTCACGCTTTATGTGGGAAATTACATACTGGGTGGCGGCGGCTTCGTCTCGCGTCTGATGAATGAGGTGCGTGAAAAGCGCGGGCTGGCCTACAGTGTATACAGTTATTTCTTTCCGCTAGGGCAGCCGGGACCTTTCCAGATCGGCCTGCAGACCAAGAAGGAACAGGCTGATGAAGCGCTGGCGCTGGTGAAGAAGACGCTGGACAAGTTCGTGGCCGACGGCCCGACAGAGCAGGAGCTCGTGGCCGCGAAGCAGAACATCATAGGCGGGTTTCCGCTGCGCATAGACAGCAACCGCAAGATACTGGGGTATCTCTCCGTGATCGGATTCTATGATCTGCCGCTGACTTATCTGGATGATTTTACCGGGCGTGTGGAGCGGGTCACTGTGCAACAAATCAAGGATGCGTTCGCGCGCCACATCCATCCGGACGCGATGGCGACCGTGATCGTCGGTGCGCCCGATGAAAAGTCAAACGACGGCAAACAGGCTGAGCGCAGATAGGTTTGAATGAACAAGGTCAGGATAGGTGCTGGCGAACTCAGGAGTCGCATCATTTGTTTCCCGGATGCACAAGGCCTGCGCCCCACTCCGGACCGCGTGAGAGAAACACTGTTCAACTGGCTGGGTCAGACGCTTCATGGACGAAGTTGCCTGGATCTTTTTGCAGGCAGCGGCGCGTTGGGTTTCGAGGCGGCTTCGCGCGGGGCGGAGCATGTGGTTTTGGTGGAAAAGAGTCTGCCGGTGTTTCGCGCGCTTAAGGAAAATGCAGTTAAACTGGGTTGCGCCAAAGTGACTGTGCGCCATCAGGATGGACTGGAATTCCTGTCTCGCGATGAGCAACGCTTCGATGTGATCTTCCTGGACCCGCCTTTTCAAAGCGATTATTTGCCAGGGCTCCTGGAAGTCCTGCCGAAACACCTGGCTGACAAAGGCGTGGTCTATGTCGAATCAGGCAACGCGATCGAAGTGCCATCGAACTGGCGGGCTCTGAAGTCTGGCCGGGCCGGGCAGGTGTGGTATCAACTGATAGGATTGAACGAATGATAAAAGTGGTATATCCGGGTACTTTTGACCCCATCACCTGCGGCCATGAAGATGTGGTGCGCCGCGCGGCGGGGCTGTTTGACGAAGTGATCGTAGCCGTGGCCAAGAGCCGTGCGAATACGCTGTTCACGCTGGATGAGCGGGTGGACATGGCGAGCGAAGTGTTTGGCGGCTTTGCGAACGTGCGTGTGGAAGGTTTTGATGGCCTGCTGATGAACTTTGTGCAGTCTCATGATTCGCGTGTGGTATTGCGCGGTTTGCGCGCGGCCTCCGATTTCGAATATGAGTTCCAGTTGGCAGGCATGAACCGAAATTTGTATCCGGAAATGGAAACGCTGTTTTTGACGCCAGCCGAACAGTACACGTTCATCTCGGCCACGATGGTGCGCGAAGTGGCGCGCTTTGGCGGGGATGTGGGCAAGTTCGTATCCCCCGTGGTTGCGGCCCGCCTGCAACAGAAGAGCAAAGACTTGCAATAATTTTAACTGGAGTAGAAACATGGCATTGCTGATTACCGATGAATGCATCAACTGCGACGTGTGCGAGCCGGAATGCCCGAACGACGCAATTTCCCAGGGCGATACCGTCTATGTGATAGACCCGAACAAATGCACCGAATGCGTGGGTCACTACGATACGCCGCAATGCGTGGAAGTGTGCCCGGTGGATTGCATACCCAAAGATCCCGCACATGTGGAAAGCCGTGTGGAGTTGCAGGTCAAATATGAAAGGCTGATGGCGGCGAAAAAGGGCTAGCGCCATATGCCCTTGATGGGCGACGCATCTCGACTGTTGCCTATCGCCTGCAGGCCGTAAAAGTCGAGCAGCGTGCGCAACACGTTGTAGTGGTCTATGCGCTGGCCGCTCGTGCCCTTTTTGACCATGGGCCCTGCCAGTATCGTGACAACGCGGTTGTCTCCCTTGAAGTCGTCCTCATCCCAGGTCAGGATCAGCAGGCTGTTGTGCTTGTATGCCCAGTCCAGATAAGGGTTGATATGGGTCTTTAGCCATTCATCCGCCGCGATGAAGCTGCCATCGTGCATGTCGTTGTCCTGATTCGGAATCACAAATGAAACCGTAGGCAGCCTGGAAAAATCTTGCGGAAAATCGCTGAACGGCAGATTGACACCCGCGGGCAGATCGGACCAGTTCGCCGCCGGATTGTGTTTGCGCTGGTAAGCGCCCGCAGAGCAGACGGCGTCTGCAGCGGCAGGCAGGCCTTCCGAATAGGTTGCGAAGCTGAGATGATTGTCGATCAGTGTGGCGGCAAGATTCTCGCCTGAGAGCTGCTGAGGGCAGCTGTCATCTGTGACATTGTGAGTCGAGCCGGAAAACAGCGCCAGGTAATTCGGCTCGCTGGGGTGGGTGACGCCATAGGATCGCGAAAACAGCATGCCGCGGCTGGCAAGCTCGCGGATGTAAGAGTTTTTCTGGCCCATGATTTGTTCATAGCCGTGATTCTCCTCTATGACCACGACGATGTGATCTGGGCGCGGTAGCGCATGGGCAGGGAGTGACAGGGCGAGCAGGCTGGCTGAGATGAGTTTGCGTATCATGGTTTTCATTGTGCTGTCGAAATGTTGCAGAAATTTTGCATGGCTCATCTCTGGCAATGTACGCAATAAAAGCTTGAGCGCTGTCCCTGCCTGATCTGCCTGATAATGGTGCCGCATTGCCTGCAGGGCTCGCCTGCACGGCCATAAACCCAGTGCTGTTGCTGGAAATAACCCGGATTGCCAGATGTGTTGACGAAATCTCTGAGCGTGCTGCCGCCGGCGATGATTGCGGCATCAAGGGTTGCCCTGATGGAAAAAACCAGTCTTTCGCAGCGCGCAAGGCTGAGCCTGCCTGATTTGAGTTGCGGCCTGATGCCGGCGGCAAACAGCGCTTCGCTGGCGTAGATGTTGCCCACGCCGACCACCACATGGCTGTCCATGATCAACTGCTTGATTGCGACGTTGCGATTGCGCGTGGCCTGGTAGAGATAGCCTGCATCGAAATTCTCGCTGTCCAAAGGCTCGGGGCCCAGTCTTGAGAGCAGCGGATGGGCATTGATGTCGCCTTGATGCCAGAGCACTGCGCCGAAGCGGCGCGGGTCGCGCAGCCGCATCAGTTTGCCGTTGTTTAAAACCAGGTCGAAGTGATCGTGTGTCCCGGGCGGCACATCTTCAGCCAGGACTCGCAGGCTGCCTGACATTCCTAAGTGCAGGATCAGCGTGCCGGTTTTGCACCGCAGCAGCAGGTATTTTGCGCGGCGTTCGAGTTTATCTATCGTCAGTCCGGCAAGCGGCATGTCTTCCGGAATGGGCCAGCGCAGCCGCGCGTTGCGTATCACGGCTTTGCCGATTTCCGCGCCTTCAAGATGCGCGGCCAGACCGCGCATTGTGGTTTCAACTTCGGGAAGTTCAGGCACGGCGGCGCTTCCACCAGATATAGATGCCGATGCCCGAGAGCAGGAGCGGCAGGCTGATCAGGAATGCAATGCTGATTGCAGTGAGCTGATTCCTGGACAGTGTGATGCTGCTGTCATGGGCTTTGCGCGGCTGCAATGCGATTTTCTTGTCATCGTGGGCCAGCCAGTTCACCATGTTGACTCCAAGGTCCACGTTGCCGCCGTTGCCGGCGAAGCTGTTGGCGAGAAAGGCGCCGTTGCCCACCACCACGATGCGCTGATCCAGGCTGTTGACGCTGCGGCTCATCGCCAGCGCGATGGTGAAGGGCCCCTTTGTGTCGCGCTGTTTGTCGAACTTTCTGTCCGATGTTTCGCTGATCCAGCCAGTTGCAGCAACGTCGACCAGGACATGGTGCTGCCAGCCCGTGTTTTCGCGCCACATGAGTGGGCGTGCCGAGGGGAAGGCGGTGATCAGGTTGAAGCCGCTGGTGATCTCATGCGGCGGATAACTCGTGCCCAGCGCCCAGGTGTCAGGCGCATTCATCCGGGCTGCCGAAGGATCGATCACGACGCCTGCGGGCAGCTGCAGGTCGAGTTTTTCGGCCAGGCGCTCCAGTCCGTGCAGCGGGCCGGGATCGATCAGCCACAGCAGATTGCCGCCGCGCTCCACAAAACGCAGCAGCTTGTCCACTTCGCCTGGCATCAGGTCGACCTCGGGCTGCGCAATCACCAGCATACTGGCATTCAATGGCACATCCTGCGCGATGGCAAGATTAAGGCTGCTGATTTTGAACCCATTCTGTTTGAGTTTTGCGCCGAACAAAAGGCCGAGATCGTGGTTGGCATTGCCATCGAGCTTGCGTTCGCCATCGCCATCCAGATACATCACAGTCTGGTTCATGGTATGCGCAAGATGCAGCAGGGCGCTGGTCAGCGTGTCTTCATTGATCACGGTGAGGTGTTCGCTGCGGCCGGCATATTCGACCACCATCTCCCCGTTAAGCTGTATGTGTGCGGCGCGGGTTTTTTCAGGTTCCTTGACTGGGTCTATGAAGGTCAGCCTTATATCCGGCTTGTAGCGCTGATAAAGCGAGATGAATTCGCCGATGATCTTGCGTATGTCGCCCAGACGCACATCCTGTGGCGTGGCATAGACGGTGATTTCGACGGGCCCGGAAAGCTGGCGGAGCGCGGATACGCTGGCAGGCTCCAGGCTGTTGCTTGCATTGAAGGTGAGGTCGCGCTCTATGGGATGAAGGGCGGCCAGATAACCCAGGCCCAGTGCGGCACCCGCCAGCAGCAGGACGAACAGCAGATTGCGCAGCGAATTCAAAGTGAAGGATTTGCGCGACATGATTTATCCGTATATACGGTTGTTGTGCAGGCGCCTTGCGGTCAGCAGCAAGAAGAACAGGGTGAACAACAGAAAGAATGCGGCATCGCTGCTGTCTAACAGGCCCGAATTGAAGTTCTGAAAATGATAAAGCGGCGAGAATTGATGCCAGGGAGAATCCGCTGAAGGTGCGCCGATGTCGGCAAGCCAAAGGCCTGTCAGAATCGCGAGCGAGCCGATCGCGGCGATGATGGGCTGCGTCGTCAGGGACGAGACATAAAGACCCAGCGCGACATAGCTTGCGGTGAGCAGCACGAGGCCTGTGCAGTTGGCAAGCAGCAGGCCGTGATCCAGTTGCGTGCCCAGGGAAAGTGTGTAGAGCATCAGCGGCAGGGTTGCAATCAGCAGCAGCAGAAAAAGCAGCAGGCCTGCAAATTTCCCCAGCACGATGCGTGTGTCAGAGACGGGCGATGACAGAAGGAGCGCCAGCGTCTGGTTGCGCCGCTCTTCTGCAATCAGGCGCATCGTGAACATCGGCACCAGCATCATCAAAAGCAGCGATGCGGTGTTGAACAGCGGCGCGCCAACGGTGCTGGTCACGCCGGGCGGGTTGGCCAGCAGCGCCAACTGGGGCTGGATTTCGAGGAAGGCTTCGAGCCTTGCCAGGAAGAACCACGCAAATATGAATTGCAGCGCGGCCAGAACGAACCAGGTCGATGGCATGGAAAACAGGCTCTTCAATTCGCGCATCGCGATCAGACGTATCATGATTTATCCTCGCTTGTGATCCTGACAAAGACATCTTCCAGTGTTGCGTGCAGCGGGGTGAGCTGTGTCAGTTGCCAGCCTTTTTCGGCGGCAAGGCTTAACAGTGCGCTTCCGGGATTGTTGTCTGGCGCATGCAATATGCGGAATTCCGTTTCGGACAATTGTTCCACGCTTTCGATGCCGGAGATGCTTTCAAGCTCGATCAATGCGGGGGGATGGCGCAGGCTGATCGTGAATCCGGAGACTTCGCCATAGTGCTGCATGCGGTCGCTGGAATCGCCATAGATCAGCCGCCCATTTTGCATGATTTCCACGCGGTCGCATACGCTCTCCACTTCGCTTAAGAGATGCGTGGAAAGAATCACGCTGCCGGTGTTTCCCAGTTCGCGGATCAGGTGGCGTATGTCGCGTATTTGCGCGGGGTCGAGGCCGACGGTGGGCTCGTCCAGTATGATGATATCCGGTTTGTGGATGATGGCTTGCGCGATGCCGACCCGCTGCTGATAACCTTTCGACAGGGTCGATATCATCTTGCTTCTCACAGGCTCAAGACCGCAGCGCTGCAACACCTGTGTGAGTGCATCGCTGACCGCATCCTGTTTCATGCCGCGCAGGCGGGCAGCAAAGAGCAGATATTTTTCCACGCTGAGTTCGCGGTACAGTGGTGGCGATTCAGGCAAGTAGCCGATATGAGCTTTGGCGATGGTGGGGTTTTTCTGCAGGCTGATGCCGCATATGTCGATTTCTCCGCGGTCAGGCAGCAGGCATCCGGTCAGCATCTGCAGCGTGGTGCTCTTGCCCGCACCGTTGTGACCCAGCAGGCCCAGCACTTCGCCGCGTTTCAGTTCCAGCGTCAGGTCATGGATGACCGGCCGCTTGCCGAAGCTGCGGGTGAGGTTGCGTGCGGAAAGGGTGATTTGTTGCGTTGCGTTCGACAAGGTGGCCGGCATCTGTAGTTGTGAATAGCCATCAATATAACCTAATATGTAGGCCCGTATCAAAAGCCGTGTTGCCATGAACAAATTAAGACACTTATTTCTTGCATGTTTGCTGGTCACAGGATGTGCGGAGGTGCACAAGCCTGCCATCATGGCGCAGCCGGAACCTGCACAGCCGAAGGTTCAGCCGCCGGTTCAGCCCCCGGTGGAAACAGTCGCCCCAGAGGTTTTACCGGATATACGGCTTACCAAGGACCTGTTGTATGAAATCCTGCTGTCCGAATTTGCCGCCCAGCGCGGTCACATGCCGCTGGCGCTGGAGGTCAGCATGGACTTGGCGCAGAAGACGCGCGACCCCAGGCTTGCCAGGCGTGCAGCGCAATTAGCGCTGCAATCGGGAGACCCGGAAAAATCTGTCGAGGCGGTCAGTCTTTGGCATGAGCTCGATCCGGGTTCTGCGATGGCCACGCGCATGCTGTCCTCGCTGCTGTTGCGCGGAGGTCGCCTTGAAGAGGCACGCCCTTATCTTGTCGAGGTGCTGAAGAGCGACGGGGATAATGTGGGCCTTACTTTTCTGCAGCTCTATCCTCTGACAGCGCCGCAACCCGACAAGCCGGCTGTGCTGAAATTGATGCGCGACCTGGCTGCACCCTATCCTGACGTGAGCGAGGCGCACTGGGTCGTGGCTGAGCTAGCACGCGCTGCGGGCGACGAGAAGCTTGCGCTGGCCGAGGCACGCGAGGCGCACAGGCTAAAGCCCAGCTGGAATGCGCCCGTGTTGCTCGAGGCGGGACTGTTGAGCAAGACAGCGCCCGAGCAGGGTCTTGCGCTGATGAAAGGTTATCTGTCCGATTATCCGCAGGCGGCTGAAGTTCGCCTGCAATATGCGCGCGAGCTGCTGGCGCAGAAGCAATACCAGGCCGCGCGTGATGAGTTCCAGTATCTTGCGCGCGAGAATCCGGACAATGTCGAGTTGGCCTTTGCGGTGGCATTGATCTCGCTGCAGCTCAATGATCTGAACGATGCGGAAAAGCAGCTCGAAAACACGCTGGTCAGGGACGGGAAGACACAGGATGATGTGGCGTATTTCCTGGGTCAGCTGCATGAGGCGAAGGGGGATGGCGCAAAGGCGCTAGAGTATTACCGCAAGGTGCACGAGGGGGCTTATCACTACCCGGCTGAACTGCGCATCGTTTATCTGTTGAGCAGCGAGAACAAGCTCGACGAGGCGCGGCAGGTGCTGCACCAGGCTGCGCTCGACAATCCTGAAAAGCGCGCGGAATTGCTGGTGATCGAGGCGCAACTTCTGCGCGATGCGAAACAGAATGATGCGGCCATGGAGGTATTGAAGCAGGGGCTGGTCAAGCTCCCGGACGATCCCGAACTGCTGTACGAGGCCGCGATGCAGGCCGATCAGCTGGGCCGCTACGACGAGTCCGAAAAATGGCTGCGCCACCTGATCAAGGTGAGACCCGATTATGCGCATGCCTACAATGCGCTGGGTTACGGTTTTCTTGAGCGCAAGGTGCGCATACCTGAGGCGACCGTGCTGGTGGAAAAAGCGCTGAAGCTTGCGCCCGACGATCATGCGATCATGGACAGCGTGGGCTGGGCCTATTATCTTGGCGGCAGGCTGGACGAGAGCGTGGCGATGCTGAAGAAGGCGCTGGCGGGCAACGGCGATCCGGAAATTGCTGCGCACCTTGGCGAGGCATTGTGGGCGCGCGGCGACAAGGAAGAGGCGACAAAACTCTTGCAGGACAGCCTGAAGGATCATCCCGACAGCGAGCCGTTAAAGGCAGTGATGAAGCGGCTGATGCCCTGAGTCTGGATTGGATTGAAATCTTGACAGTTACGGCAATTAGCCGTACATTGCAAAAAAGGAGATTTCTTCATGACTACAGCTACCGCTCGACTCGAAGCGCGGATCAGTGTCGAGTTGCACGCCTCGCTCAAGCGTGCCGCCGAGATAGAGGGGCGCACCGTGACTGATTTTGTCATCTCGGCTGTGCAGGATGCCGCACAACGCGCCATCGAACAGTCCAGTGTAACCAGATTGTCACTGGCTGACCAGGAATGTTTTGCGGCGGCATTGTTATCGCCGCCGAAACCAGCAGCGGCATTGAAACGCGCCTTTGCTCGCCGTAAAAAATTGCTGGGCGCTGGATGAGCAAGGCCGGCTTTCGCGTTTTTCAGCTTGATGCAATACATGACCGGGCCACATTCAGTTGCGGTTCAGAACCTCTGGATTGTTATTTTCAGCAGCAAGTCACGCAGGATATTCGTCGCAGAGTGACAGCCTGTTTTGTGGCGCTGACAAGCGAGCAAACTGTCGCGGGCTACTACACATTGGCGTCAACAAGTGTTCCATTGACAGCTCTGCCAGCGGGCACTGCTAAAAAATTGCCTCGCTATCCCCTGGTACCGGCAGTACGAATGGGGCGGTTGGCGGTTGATCAAAATTTCAAAGGGCAGGGGCTTGGTGGTGCATTGCTTGCGGATGCGCTGCACCGTGCGTTTGTTTCGGATATAGCAGCTTATGCCATGCTGGTTGACGCCAAGGATGATGAAGCCGCTGCCTTCTACAAACACCACGGCTTTATTACCCTGTTGGATTTGCCGTTGTCGTTGTTTCTGCCGCTGGCTACAGCATCCGGTGTTTAAAGAATTTTTAACGATGAAGAGGAAAAAAAGGCAACGATTGTTTTGTGAGAGTAATATTATTTAGGTTTTAGCTGTTGTGAGTTTTTATAAGGTTGCTTAATTGATACGCTGGCTGCTTGTTTTTATTTTTTTGGGGGGTTGCGCATCGCAGCCTGTTGTTCCGCATCCGGCGCAAGTCGAAGATGCTGTCTTTGCGATGAACGGTAGGATTTCGGTCAAGTATGACGGCAAGCGCGATTCGGCAGGGCTGCGCTGGACGCACCAATTGCAGAATGACGAGATTCTTTTGCTGACGCCGCTGGGTCAGACCGCAGCGCGCATCTATCGCGATGACCATGAGGCCACACTTGATGAAAGCAACAGACACTATCAGGACAAGGATGTCGAATCGCTGATGATGCAGGTGCTGGGCTGGCGTTTGCAGCTGGACAGCCTGCACCGCTGGGTGCTGGGTCAGCCGGCAGCAAGCGATGCGCTGGTCGAGCGGGACAAACTTGGACGCATCGCGGTGCAATATCAGGATGGCTGGGAAGTGCGCTATCTGAAATATGCGGACGACAAGGCGGACAGCCTGCCAACCCGCATGCAAATGTCGCGCCCGGATTTGCAGCTCACCCTGCTGATAGATGGGTGGGAATGGAACCCTAAATGAAGGATGCGGGATTCGGGATTCAGGATGCAGGTCGTGATGAATCACGACGTTTAACTTGCCCTGCACCCGCCAAGCTGAACCTGTTTTTGCATGTCACGGGCCGCCGCGATGACGGCTACCACGAGTTGCAGACGCTGTTCCGCTTCATCGATCTCAACGATACTCTGCATTTTTCTTTGCGCGAAGATGGAATGGTTCATAGGATGAACGATATCGAGGGCGTGCCGGAAGATCAGGATTTATGCGTACGCGCAGCACGCCTGCTGCAAAAAGAGACGGGTTCATCGCTGGGTGTGGATATTGAAGTCGAAAAGCGCATCCCGATGGGAGGGGGATTGGGCGGCGGCAGCTCCGATGCGGCAACCACGCTGATCGCGTTGAACCGCCTCTGGTCGCTGGGGCTGACACGCTCCCGACTGATGGAGCTGGGCATAAAGCTCGGTGCAGACGTGCCGGTGTTCATATTCGGCGAGAATGCCTTTGCCGAGGGAGTGGGCGAGAAACTGCAGGCCTATGCGTTGCCGCCTGCATGGTATGTGGTGCTTTTTCCGCCCGTGCACGTGCCTACAGCTAAAATATTTTCGCATCCCGAATTGACACGGGACTCGGTTTCGATAATAATTCGCGCCCTCTCAACGCAGCCATTGCGCAACGATCTGCAAGCCGTGGTGTGCAGTCTTTATCCGGAAGTGGCTGATTATATCGCCAAGCTTGGCCGTCATGGCCGTGCGATGATGACCGGTTCCGGCGCATGTGTGTTCGCCGAATTCGGGAGCCACGAAGAGGCAGATGCCGTATTGCAGCAGC